>CAYLPL010000190.1:0-3534 GCA_964385545.1 uncultured Clostridia bacterium
CTCCTCATCCCCGGCTTCAGCTTCAGGTAGAGTCACTTCCAACCCGAACTTCTGGGGCCACTCGATGGTGGCCTTTTCTATGAATACTGCCACCGGATTGTAATCGCTGGCGTAGCTCTCACATCCGAGTCTCAGGGTTTCGAGAGGCAAGGAACCCGCCCCAGCAAATGGATCTAATACCTTTGGTGGTGAATCGGGGAACTGCTCGCGGATCAACCCTCTGGCCTTCTCAATGTGAATAGACTCCGAACCATTCACTGTCTCCCAGGGCGATACGTTGGAAATTAATTCAAGGACCTCATCTCGTTTGGATGGATCGATGGGGTCATCAACCAACATGGCCAGGGCCAGGGCACGCGACACGGCTAACGGTTTTCTGGACCACCATACATGAAGTGTCGACGGATGGCCGTGCCGAATACTCTTCTCGCGCGCCGACTGCTCGGAAATCTCCTCCAGAGGCAGATCATATTCGATGAACCGCCGGGTATATTCCTCGTTCATAGAGTATCTCCCCTATCCCGCCAGGTCTCTTCTCGTACGATGAAGCCGGTGGCGAAGATATCTTCTTCCTCTTTGAAAATGCTGGCCGGGTCCTGGATGCGGGTAAGTTCGGGTGAATCCCCCGCCGCTTCGGTCACGATATAAAGCCAGTAATCACTACCGAGCTTACGTGCCGCCTTCCATTCGTTGGCGGTTAATCGGATCCCTCCGGTACGGGCCCGCGCTTTCACCTCGATATAGCGCGTCGCAACCGTCCCGTCGTCTCGGATTCTGATGGACCGGACATCGAACCCCACGTTCTCCGAGGAAACGTCCTCGGGTTGATAGGCCGCCGACACTTCGTATTCCATGGCTACCTCCATGCCACGGAGTTCTATGGCCTTACGAACCTCGGGATCCACACTTATGGGGTCTCTTCCCGCATCTCCATCGGGTACTTCCTCAGCGGGTACTACCAGAACCACGCCCATCACCTTCGGTGCTTCAATACTGACACTTCGCTGCAACCGAATCTCGTCTTTGAGTTCCTGCAGCCTTTGGCCCAGATTATCGGAGTTACGCCGCTCCTGGCGGATGGCGATATCCATATCCTCGCCCGCGGCCTTTCGATTTTCGTATTCGAGAATCTTCGCCTGGGATTCGGTCAACCGGTAGTTGAGGGATCGTACCCCGTACCGTTCCTTTACCCCGGCCTCGTGTTCCCGCCGGGCCCAAATCTCATCCCTAAAGGGCTTCATCACCATCGGGATGGTGCGGGCGATCACCTCATCCCTTTTACTCGCCAGGGAGGCGACTCCCTCCGGAGGTTTCCCCTCGGATACCGGTTCGAGATCCCAAAGGATCGAGGGGTCTATCGGTTCGAGCTTTCCCTCCAAATCCTGGTGGAGACAAAACACCCTCTTCGAGGCGGGTTCACCCGTCCCATCCATGATGGAACCCTCGAGGAACCAGAGTGCACCTTCGAGGATCCCCCGGGGATCGGTGAAATAGACCCGGGGCGAACCACCGGAATTCAAACCTATCGCCGATTCTATGGTCGCCTCCAGCAGGGGATGACCGGGGGCCACGTACTCGGCGTCGCGACTGTTGCGGGCCACATCCTTATCGAAGGTGATCCAGTTGTACCTATCCCGGACTTTACCGTAACGGTCCACAAAACCCGGATTCTCATTGTGCTCCTTGTAGTGTTCGTACGGCGCCCAGGTCACGGTATAGCCCCGCTCCTCCTCTTTGCTCCTGGGTTCCACCCGAAGGCGAAATCTGCGCCCCGCCCGCAGGAAATAATCCCGTACATACTCGGGGACTAAGCGATTCTCCCGGGCCCGCTCGTTTTTCTCCATCAACTTGCCACGATCGATATGTTCTGTAGCCAGGGCCTTGGCCGAGAGTTTTTCCATCAACTCCCGGGTACCGGACTGATCGATATGCTCGATATTGTCGTAGATCTCGTCGAGGCTACGCTGATTCCAAACCGACTGCATAATCATGTTCTCGAGATCGGAACCGCTGACCAGTTCGCTGATAACGTCGAAGACCCTATCAGTCCCCAGGGCTTCTCGCATACGGTCGAGCTTCTCGAACAACCGCTTCATCACCAGTCCCTCGCGGGTATCGTAGCTCACCATGTTCCATATGTAGACCTCTTTTTTCTGTCCGTAGCGGTGGATTCGGCCCATTCGCTGCTCCAGACGATTGGGGTTCCAGGGGATATCGTAGTTGACCATCATGGAACAAAACTGGAGGTTGATCCCCTCGCCCGCCGCCTCGGTGGCCACCATGATCTGAGTTTCCTCTTTGAATTGACGTTCCGCATCCACGCGCTCTTCCATGGACATTCCCCCGTGGATCACGGTGACGTCGTAGCCCCAGTTTTCGAGCTTTTCCCGAAGGTAGCTAAGGGTATCGGTAAACTCGGTGAAAATCAGGAGTTTCCTGCCCTCGAGACCATCCATTATATTGTCCCTGAGATACTCGAGCTTGGTCTCCACCTCCTGGGCACGCACTTGCTCGGCCTGCACGATGAGTTGCTCGATCTCGGAGATCTCCCGCTCGATATCTTCCCGGGATACGCTGGCCGTTTGCAGCTCCAGTTCGGCGTAAAGTGCCTCGCGATCCTCCTCGGAAAGATCCTCGATCTCCTCGGGATCCAAACGCTCGAGGTTCCTACCGCGCCAATAGGTGCCGCCACTGCCACCAGCCGAGGGATTGTGGATCTCACCTTCCAGCTTGGCCTTCCTTCTTTGGAGGCTCGTAAGGATGGCGTGGGCGCTCGAAGATAGTCGGCGCTGCAGGATCATCATCGCGAAGGCGATATGGCGCTTCTCCTGTGCCATATCGAAATAGTCGCGGACGTAGCGGGTCACACCGTTGTAAAGTTCCCGTTCCGCATCCGATAGGCGAAACTCCAGGGAGCTGACGTGTCGCGGGGGGAAAATGGGTACGCCATTGAAATCCTCGAGGTCCTCCTTTAGGCGACGGATGAAGAGAGGATTGTCTCTTCGCTGGACCGATTCGGTGATCATATCCTGGTCGGCGAAAAAGCCGGGACGAAGGAGGTCCAAAAAGAGTCGGAACCGTGCATCGTCACCGCTGTGAGGGGTGGCCGTCAAAAACAACAACTGGTCGGCGGTACGGGATAATACCTCCCCCAGGCGGTAACGCTGGGTCTTTTCGACCTTCGTCTCCTTCTTCCCCTCGTAGGCCGTGGCACTCATCTTGTGGGCCTCGTCTACGATCACCAGGTCCCAATCGACGTTTCGAAGCATTCCCATCACGTCGTCCTGTTTGGCAAAATCCATCGAGGTGATCACGTGGGAATATTCCGACCAGGGGTTTTCTCCTGAGATGATATTCATGAGCCCCCGGTCCATCAGCTGAAACGAGGAACTGAACTTCTCCTTCATCTCCCGCTGCCACTGGTATTTCAAATGGCCCGGGGCCACGATCAGGATACGGCGGATTCGCTGGCGAAACTGAAGTTCCCGGAGTATCAGCCCGGCCATCACCGTCTTACCGGCACCGGGATCGTCG
>CAYLPL010000191.1:0-3530 GCA_964385545.1 uncultured Clostridia bacterium
TTGTAGAGATACCGGCGGCAGACAAAGCCTGTGATAACTCGCCAACCCCGCCGATGCTACTTAGACCGATCATCGGTACCACGACAATCGCTACGAACATGAGCGCACCTTGAAACAGATCCGTCCAGCATACGGCCAAAAACCCTCCTAAGAAGGTGTACACAACAATGGCTGCTGTCCCCAGAATTGCGGCTGTGTGGTAGTCAAGTCCAAACATCGACTCAAAAAGGCGCCCGGCAGCCACAATGCCGGATGAAGCATAGATCGTGAAAAATATGAGAATAATAATGCCAGAGATAATGCGCAATGCCCCGGTAGGGTCCTGGAACCGATCTTCAAAAAAGGACGAAAGCGTAATTGCATTCGAGCGCTCGGTATAGACCCGCAGGCGTGCCGAGATGAGCTTCCAGTTAATGACGGTGCCGATAAAAAGCCCAATTGCAATCCAGCTCTGAGGCATTCCGCCAAGATACAGCGCACCGGGAAGTCCCATGAGCAGCCAGCCGCTCATATCGCTCGCCTGTGCCGAAAGCGCAGTGACCCATGGCCCCATAGCACGGCCACCGAGGAGATAGTCCTCAACGCTTTTGGTGCGAGTGTAGAAGTAGCCGCCTATGATCATGAGAATAATGAAGTAGACAACAAAGGTAACAACTGCCGGAAGACCGATCATCTTAACTCCTTGTAACGAAACGAATAGATATTTTTCTAGACAGTATATTCATGCGTTTTGAACGAGACAAGACGTAGAGCTTTCCATTTTGGAATGAAATAGCTAACTTAGGTATGGGAATCGAGAAATCCGAGAATCTTAGAGATCGGAATTTCAGAGTAGACGGAGCGTTCTTTGAATTCGTACGGGAATACTTCACGCGCCGCCACAATTCCTGCTTGTTCTGGAGATTCGCCTGCCACAACGGCAGCTGTGTAGGCATCGTGCCACTGTCTAGTTTTGCGCGGGTTCGGAACATGAACCAATGAGTACTTGTTCTTGAGGTAGAGCCGGGCTTCATCCTTCATACCACGCTAACGGTACACCACGTGACCGTGTTCGCTCAACTGGAAAGCCGAAGGTTTTCGAGATATCAATACGTAGAAGAGACTCGGTACTGGGGAGGAACTGTGAGAAGGATTAGCTTTATTTTGGGTGCAGCGTATGCTGGGATTGTGTTTCTTGGTGCCCTTGGCGGGCTACAACCCGCAATGGCATACAACCCGCCAGCTGGCGCCGAAGAGTTGCCAGGGGCATTTTCCCCGTCCTTCATGGGTGGCGACTCAAAACTCACCTCTTTCCGGGCTATTCACAACTATGCCGTGAACCCGGCGCTTTCCGGTTATGCTGATCGGCCTATTCTTGGAGCCGGATACATTGCGCTGCCGGGTGCGTGGGGAGTAGGACATGTCGGCAGTCTTGGACTGACCGTGCCAACCACCATTGGCAATTTTTCCGGACTGGTGCATGGCGGATGGACGCCCGGTACCGATCTAAACTGGGGGCGCTTCGGTCGCGCGCGGCTGGTGTTTGCTCGTGATCTGCTGCGTAATCTTTTGGTTGGCGTTGCTACGAACTACATGGTTGGCGATGCTCCCGACGGCCGACTGCATTTTGGGTTTGGTGGCGACCTTGGAATGCTGCATCGTCTCGGTGACCTCGGTCCATTGGGCGATGTCCGTTGGGGGGCAGTGATCCGCGGAGTTGGGTACCCTTACCAGCCCCACCGGCGAGACGAAGACGGAGAGCAGCTCTCGCCCCTACCGGCACCATTCACTCCAGCTGCCGGGATCTCGTTTGATGTATACGACAATGACAGTATTTCGGTTCGACTCTCGAACGATATAAGCGTGCCAAGCTTCCAGAACTTTCGGTGGGAGTTCGGGGGTGATCTTGGAATCAACGACTACCTGCATGTGACACTCGGTTTCACACTCGACACCTGGCAGCTTGGGAGGGCAGACTCAGACGAGCGACGCAGCTTCATCCCGAGTATCGGGGTAAACCTGAATTTAACACGAATGCAGGATCCAGAAGATAGCGATGATGTTTTTGAAGATGGCTTGAAGGTGCAAGCTTCGGTTGCGCCCCTTGTCGGTGGCGTCTGGGCAACTGGAACTGGGGTGGAGTATCCGTTTGGGCAACGAGATCTAAGCCCTCCTGAGATCGCGCTGGGAGACCCCGAGTATTCTTACATCTCTCCAAATGACTCGGGAGAACAGGACTACCTTCGGTTCCCGTTGGACATTCAAGACGACGGCTTTGTGCGTGGCTATCGTGTCATTATCCGTAACGCTGACGGCGAAGTGGTTCAGGAGATCAAAAATGTCGATGAACGTCCGGAGCTTGCCGGTGTTGGAGACGTTTTTCGTGAGTTGGTGGCCGAGCGGCGTGATGTTCCTGTTCCCAATGAAATTCGTTGGGCTGGACGTACTGCCGAAGGGGGCCGTGCTCCCGATGGCGAATACACCTATGAGGTAGAGACCTGGGATGACCAGGACAACCACGCGGTTAGCGCGCGCAAGCGTTTTGTAGTTGATACAGTGGCTCCCGAACTGCAGGTTGAGGGGCCAAGCGGCACCGATCTTATCTTCAACCCTGCGGTACCTGATGGCGCAAAGCCGGAGCTTCCTATCGTGCAGAGTGGCACGGCAGAAGTATCAATTGATGCAGAGTTCCGTGACATAGACGGCAACGTTGTACGGAGCTTTAGTTGGGATGATCGCGAGCCGGATACCTTTGCCTGGGACGGTCGGAACAACGCCGGGGATATTGTCTCCGATGGGGTGTATACCTACAGCATTGTGAGCACCGACCGTGCGGGGAACCGGAGCCAGGAATCGGTTGCGAACATTATTGTGAACACGCTTGATACCTCGGTGTTTATCACAGCAAGCGAGTATGCATTCTCTCCGAATGGAGACGGCCAGCTGGACACCTTGGAGTTGCGTCCGGTCATGCCTTTGGTTGAAGGGCTTCTGGAGTGGGAAATCCAGATCTTGAATGCGGAGGATCAAGTCATTAGATCCTGGACTGGTTCAGGAGAGGAACATCCAGAGGATATAGTGTGGGACGGAAGCAGTTCCGACGGCGAGGTGCGAGATGGAAGCTACCGGGCACACCTGTGGGCTTTGTATGCAAATGGAAACGAACCCGAGGCACGGACATCGGAGTTTGTGCTCGATATCTCCGAGCCTGACATCACGGTAGACCTGGATCCCACACCGTTTTCACCGGATGGCGACGGGGTAGATGATGAACTCTTCATTGAAATCGATGTAGAAAACCTCACAGCGGTCGAAGACTGGCAGCTCGAGATAGTTGATCCGCGGGGCGAGTCGTTCCGTGTATTCTCCGGGAATTCACAGCCGCCCTCAACCCTAATCTGGGATGGAATATCGGATGATGGGATGCTGGTCCAATCGGCCGAGGACTATCCTTTTGAACTACAGGTGACCGATGTGGTAGGCAATACCGCAGTGACGGATGGCAGTATTCCGGTAGACATTCTCGTAGTGAGAGACGGCGAGCGGCTGAA
>CAYLPL010000192.1:0-3500 GCA_964385545.1 uncultured Clostridia bacterium
GGCAGTGGCGGGCCTAGTAGTCGGGGTGGGACTGGTCTTTTGGGGGACGGTCTCCGGAGGTTCCGTGGCGAATTTTTGGGATCCCGCATAACTGCGAATTGTACTCGGCGGCACCATCGCCGCCATGGCCATATCCCACGGGGGAAGGCAACTGCGGCGCATCCCCGGACTCCTCTTGAAAGCCTTCCGTCGGACCAATTCGGACGTACTGGGACTGCGCGATCAGTTGGTAGTTTTGGCGGAACGCGCCCGGCGAGAGGGCCTGCTATCGTTGGAGGACGCCATCGCGGACATCGACGATCCCTTTCTGGCGGATGCGGTACAAATGCTGGTCGATGCGGTGCCTCCGGAGCAGATAACCGAGTTTCTAACGAACAGGATACAATCCGCCGCCGAATACAACGAGAGGGGAGTGGCGATGTTCCGTACCGCCGGCGCCGTATCACCGGCCTTCGGAATGATAGGGACTCTCATCGGCTTGATCCAAATGCTCCGGGATCTCGATAATCCCGACATGATCGGCGGCGGTATGGCCGTGGCACTGATTACCACACTGTACGGGACACTGTTGGCCAATGTCATTTTCACTCCCGTGGCTAACAAGCTCGAGGAGTGGAACCAGGATGAGCTGCTGCTTCGAAACATGGCCATGGAGGGCGTTATGGCCATTCAGGAAGGCCAGAACCCCCGCCTAATCCGCAACCGGCTCGATTCTTTCATAAACGGAGACCGACCCGGCGACGTCGATACCGAAATGAAGAGCGCTCCCGCATCGGACCAGCGGGACGAGGAGGAACGCATAGCTTCTGATGATTAGTCGGCCAGGAGGGAATAATACCAAACGAGATACGTCCTCGGACTGGATGGTTACCTATTCCGATATGGTCACCCTCCTTTTGGTCTTCTTCGTCCTGTTGCTTTCTTTTTCCAACATCGACAACGCGCGCTTTGAAAGGGCCATGTGGTCTTTACAAAACGCCCTGGGACTTCTCGAGTCAGGGCAGGTCTTGACACCGACCGAAGAGCAGCCGCTACCCCGGGTGCCCCCCCGGGCATTGCGGGATGCGCGTCACCAAAGACAAATCCAGGCCATGCAGCGCGACCAGCTGATGGACGCGAAACGGCGTTTGCGGGAGAAGCAGAGCGATGCGGATCTCCTGGACGACGTTTCCATCGAAATGAGCCAACGGTGGCTGGCGATGCGCTTCACCGATCGAGTCCTTTTTGAGTCGGGACGCGCGGAACTCAAGCCCGAAGCCCGGGATATCCTGGATCTTTTGGCACCGACGCTCTCCGATTTGCCAAATCACATTCGGGTGGAAGGTCACACCGACGACGTACCGATAGAAACCGACCGGTTCCCGAGCAACTGGGAACTATCCACCGCCAGATCAACCAACGTATTGCGATACTTGCTGAAGACAGGCCAATTACCCCCAGACGAGATATCGGCGGCCGGGTACGGGGAGTTTCGTCCGGTAACGGATAACGAAACCGAGGACGGCCGCTCCCAAAACCGAAGGGTAGATGTGGTACTTTTGCGCCTTGGCGCCTCGTCCAGCGAACCCTCGCAGTTGGAATCCGATCCGGCAGTTCCGAGGGAGGATACAGATTGACTACCAGAACGCGTTTAATTGTCGGCTTGATACTGTTATTGGCCGCGACGACTTTGGGTTACGTGGGATACGCACAATGGATTCTCCCCGACCTAGACGACGACGCGGAAGAACCTTCGGGGAAGGCCCAGGAGGCCAGCAACCCCGGTCCTCTTTACGAAATGCCGGAAATTGTCACGGATATCGCCGACACCGGCGAATGCCCGGACAGGTACGTCAGCGTTCAAGTCGTACTCGAGTGCGAAGACGACGCGACATTGGAAACGGTGGATAAGCTCCTGCCACAGATCCAGGACGTAACCCTCGAGATCCTTCGTGACCAGCGGGCAAAGGATCTCGAGGGCAGCAACGGAATGCGGGAATTGCGGACAAAAATCATCTTGCAGATTAATAGAATATTGAATCCCGCTCGAATAAGGAATGTCTACCTGACCAGCCTGGTGATCCAATGATGGCTTGTTCGACGGAGAGGGGGTATCGCATGGCATCGGGACACTCGTACGAAGATATGCGTAAGGGGAGACAAATCAAGACCTATGACTTCCTTCGTCCCGAAAAGTTTTCCCGGGAGCATCAGGCGGCCCTGCGAGTCCTGCACGACAATATTGCGCGCTTCGCCGCCACCAATCTATCCACCCACGTGCGCTCGGCGGTCAAGGTATCGCTGGTCTCCTTCGACCAGATTACATATGAAGAATTCGCCGAGCAGCTGAATACGCCCGTCGTCCTCGGGGTCGGGGAGCTTCCCCCTTTGGAGGGAAAGATAGGGATAGAGTTCCGCCCGGAAATCACCTTCCCGATCATCGAGCGACTCCTGGGTAACCCGGGGGAAGCCGCCACGCTTCATCGCCCTCTTACAGATCTGGAAGCCGCCGTTATGAGGACGGTCTTCGGAAGAATCATCGAGGCGGTCGAAGAGGCCTGGCGGGACGTGTTGGTGGTCGACGGCAACCTGAATGCCCTCGAGACCAGCCCATTTTTCACACAATTTGCACCACCCAACGAAATGATGCTGGTGGCCGGACTTTCGGTCGAAATGGGCGGGAATAAGGGCCGCATAAACCTGGCGTGGCCATACATGATGCTGGAATCGATACTTCCCCAGCTATCCTTACAGTACTGGATGGGTGGAAGCTCGTCCGGCCACTCCCACCACGGCGAATCCACCGAAGAGGAACGGCGAATCCAAAGACACTTGATGAAGGTCAGGGTTCCCCTGTCGGTGGAACTTGGCTCCGCCCTCGTCACTATACGAGACTTCCTCGATATCGATGTCGGAGACATTTTGCGCCTGGACCAGAAAGTCGAAGATCCGCTGACCGTTTCTGTGGAGGGCAGGCAGGTCTTTCGCGGCTGGCCGGGACGCATCGGTAACAAGATGGCCGTGAGATTGCAGATACTGGATGAGGAGGGAGGGAACGATGTCTGAGGAGATTCTTAGTCAGGAAGAAATCGATGCCCTGCTTGAGGGGTTGGCCGGGGGGAGAGAGGTCGGCGACCTCACGGAAGCCATCTTGCGCTCGAGCCTGGAAGATCAGGAAACTTCCGGTTCGGGATTGGATTTACGGGAATGGGAGACCGACTACCTCCCGGCAAATCGTCTCGAGGAGATGTCGGAGAACTACTGGGGAAGCGTGATCTACTCCGGGGACGTCGACGCCGTTGGTTTCTTTCGCATCCGCCCACCCCGCGTACCGGAGGAGGAAGCCGACTCCGGGCAGGAAACGACCGAACCCGATTCATTGTCATCGTTCATCGACGACTTCTTGGGTTCGCTGAGAGTCCTGGTGTCGGATGCGCGCGGTCTGGACATAAGGGCGGAAGCAGGTCAGCTGGCCGACGCAATCCCGGAGGTAGTCAAGTCCGACGGCGGTCGATGGTACG
>CAYLPL010000193.1:0-3457 GCA_964385545.1 uncultured Clostridia bacterium
AGCTTGAGAACCCCGCTAATCCTCCCGAGCGATGACATCCGGGATATCGCCGTTGATGCCAGCGGCGACCTGGTCGAGGATGGCGACGTGATCTGCATAACGGAGTCGGTCGTGGCCCGGAGCCAAAACCGCTACATAACCTGCGACGAGCTGTCGAAGGACATTCCCGAGAAATTGAAACTTACCGGGGGCGACCGCCTGGCGGTGATAAGCCCGATAGTGAGTAGAAATCGTTTCGCACTAATCCTACGCGCGATAGCCAGTGCGACCTCCGGGGGCCACGTGGTGGTGCAGCTGTCCATCCCCGACGACGAAGTCGGCAACAAGGTCGTCGAAGAGGAATTCGCCACGCGGAGGCTCAGGCTCAAGAACATATACAATTCACTGCTCGATCTTCGCGGAGATACTCCCCACATGAACGTCCTGATCCGGGAGGTGCTGGCGGCGCTGAAACTGCAAGAGATCGGTTACGATGTAACCGCGCTTAGAAAGATAACCGGCGAGGGAACGGCCGATCTCACGCTCCGCGATCCCGAGGGGAAGACCGTAGTGGCCGAGGTCAGTTTTCAGAACCTCGCCGAAACTGCTGCCCGGGCAGAGGGCATCAGACGCGACGTCGGGGCCGACGCCGCCTTGGCGATCGTGGTGGATTTGGAGAGCGACCGCATCACCATGACCGACGCCGTGGCCATGACCAGGTCCGGGCCGGAGACGGCGGCGTTGCGGGAGTTCCGCTATCTGGATCAATTGCCCCATTACCGGGATCCGAACTGCATTTACTCTGCAGAAGTCGAAGGCAGGAGGTTCTCGCACCCGATCACCGGCATGGATTATCCGCGCATGTACCTGGATTTGATCGAAACCGAAGGGGCCAGCGGGGAAATCCTGCTCACCAATAATCCCCTGAAAGTATTCGAACACGGCCTGATAGACGGCGTTATCATTGGGGCCGTGCACACCAGTGATCGATTGAAGGATCTCTTCACGTCCTTCGGTACGAGGACGCCACTTCTGACCATCAAGGATCTCGGGCCGAAACCCTGGGGCGTCATCGGTTCCAACACCTCGGACGTGGAGCGCGGAGTTTTGAAGTTGCTCCCGGACAACGCCGACGAAACGGCGGACGGGATCAAGGAATGCATCCGGGATCGCACCGGTAAAGAGGTGGAGGTCTTGATCTTCGGTGATGGGGCCTACAAGGATCCGGATACCGGCATATTCGAGCTGGCGGATCCCCATCCGTCGATCGGTTGCAGTATCGGCTTGCGCCGGGCCGCCCTGCGGCAGGGGACCAAGCTGAAATTGAAAGTCGAGACCTGGTTCCGGCAGGGTCATACCCGTGAGGAAATCGAGGAGATGGTCAAAAGCGACGATAGCGCGGTATCCCGGGAGACCCTGGGGACGACCCCGCGGAGTGTGACCAGTATCCTCGGTACCCTGGCGGATCTCGCGGCGGGGTCTGCCGATGCCGGGACTCCCATAGTGTTGGTTCGAAACTTCCCCTATTGACCGAATCCTGCGAGCGATAGTACACGTCTTTGCCGGCCGACCCCGGGTGAGAGTCCTGCAGGGATCGGCCGGTACTCGTTTTGAAACGGGCCCCAAGGCATCCTTCGCCGGGGAGGTCTATTCCTCCCCGTCTGCCGCCTCGCGCCCGGGCCAGGCCAGTATCGCGTCCCGATAAGACATCCTGGCCGGCGGGATGACCTTCTCTCGGGCCCATCCCAGCGACAGGTACGTCACCACCTCGACGTAGTCGGGCAGATCGAAATAATCGTGGATGTCTTGGATCTGTTGCGGGGAAAAAGTGGACCAGCACCCCCCGAGACCCAGGGCGTGGGCGGTGAGGGCCATGTTTTGCATGCAGGCGCCGACGTCCAGAAGCTTGTTCTTCTCTGGCGGAGGGTAGTCGACGTGATCGTAGCCCCGCACGTCCATGCAGCAGATGATCTTGACCTTCTCCACCTCGAACTCCAGGTTGTGCCAGCGATGCAAAAGCTTGGGGTCCTCGATGACCAGGAATCGCCATATTTCCAGATTGCAGCCGCTCGCCGCCCACATGCCGGCCTCCAGTACCTGCTCCACGAGTTGCGACGCTACGGGGGTGTCCTCCCATTGCCGATAGGATCTGCGACCGAATAAGAGATTCTTCCAGACCCCCAGGTCCTCTTCGGGTAGCGGGCGCGGCAGGTATCTGCCGGGGGGGTCGACCTTCTCGCCGCGCTTTACCCGTTCGGACAACTCCAGCAGCGTTCGGGCCCAGCGGATGTCCGGGAGATCGGTCGGAAGACCCCGCTCCTCCCACACCTCCAAGATCTCCGAGGCGAGGCGTCCGAACGCCGGACCGAGCTCCCGTTCCCCGTAGATCGCCGAGTAAAGCTGATGTTCCACCGTGTGGTGCAGGCGCTCCCTCAGGTGCATTCGCAAAAAGGCCGGGTCCAACTCCATCATCTGTTGTCTGTCGAATCTTGCCGCCATGGTTTGCCTCCCTTTCTTCAGGCCCCTTCGCGGCATCTCGCCGCTTCGGAGCCGGGGAAATCGCGACGCGATCGGGTGCGGGGATATTTCTCGGCCACCCGTTCCGACTCCTTCGCAGGTCGAGATCTGCAGTGGTGACGGCCAGGGTGTGTGATCCCGGCAAAACCCGGGCGGGAGGCAAGGGCAAAGAGGTTGTGCTACGATGATAAGCGAGCGGATGCGTCGATGATCCGATGCGCGCAATCGATCGGGAGTGTTCCGTTTGGATAAAGTAGGCAAATCCTACAGCAGCAGTCTGGTTGCCCTGGTTTTTGCCATGTTCAGCCTGGCCACGGGCGTGGGATTCATCGTGCCTCTACTCCCGGTGTACGCGGAATCCCTGGGCGCTTCGGGTGCCTGGATCGGCCTCATATTCGCGGCCAACCCGCTGTTCCGCGCCGCGTTCATGGTGGTCTTCGGGGCGCTGGCCGATCAGCGGGGAAAGAAGAAGATCATGAGCTTCGGCCTCGCGGGCTATGTGGTTTTGTCACTGGGATTCGTCTTCGTCACCGAAGTATATCACCTGTTCGTTTTGCGCATGCTCCAGGGAGTGTGCTCGGCCATGATAGCTCCGGTGGCCCGCGCCTACGCCGGCGAGATCAGTCCGGCACACCGCGAGGGTAAGGTGATGGGAACCTTGAACATGGGGTTCTTCGCCGGTTTCTCCGGGGGGCCTCTCATCGGCGGACTCTTCGCCGATGAGTTTGGTTTTAACGTACCCTTTTACGCCATGGCGGTACTGACCTCCGTATCTTTACTCCTGGTGTACCTCTACCTTCCCGAGCAATCCACCGTCGGGGAGCGCAGGAACGTACTCTCGATTCCGGTGCTCATGGAGTCACTCGGTTTGCTCAGGTACCGGTTAGTGGCCGGAGCGGTGTCGCTTCGCAGTTCGGTCGGGGTGGGCCACGGGATATTCTCGACGTTGTTGCCACTGGTG
>CAYLPL010000194.1:0-3428 GCA_964385545.1 uncultured Clostridia bacterium
ACATCCCTGCGAGCTAGCCTTAACCGGGTGCGGGGTTATGATCTGGCGGGTGTCGCCGCTTGGCGACGCGGATTGGAAATACCCGAGTTTTGGCCGATCATTCGAGAACAGATGACCCATTGGCCATAACACGCCGCATTGTGATGGCCTCGGCGCATCCCCTCCCGTGGAATAGCTAGTTTCGAATGCACTGAGCCGGGTATACTGCTAAGAGCGCACATCTGTGCGCTCTCACGTTTATGCCTTAATTGAGTGGAGGCAAACCTTTGCTAAGATATCTGGCTGATGATCTCGAAGCGGCGATGACGCGCGATCCGGTGGCGAAGAAAAGACTTCAGGTCATCCTCTTTTATCCCGGGTTTCACGCCATGGTGTTCTACAGGGTGGCCCATACTTTTCACAAAATGGGTCTCTTCTGGTTACCTCACCTGTTGGCGTGGTTCGGCCGTTTGGTTTCCGGAATCGAGATCCATCCCGGCGCCCGTATCGGAAGAGGTCTGTTTATCGATCACGGTTTTGGGACCGTCGTGGGAGAAACTGCAGAAATCGGCGAGGATGTCACCATTTTCCACGGTGTCACCCTCGGGGGGAGGGGTTTCGACCGCCTCGGCAAGCGACACCCGACGATAGGGAACGGGGTCACCCTGGGGGCGGGGGCTACCGTCTTGGGGCCGATAACCGTCGGAGACGGGGCCCTTGTGGGAGCCAGTGCCGTCGTGTTGGATTCGGTTCCGGCCCGAGCAACCGCCGTTGGCATCCCGGCTCGCGTCATAGAGAAGAAGGCATCCGAGTTCGCCGATGAACCCGCGGTCAAATGCATAAGCCTGGACGATTAGGGGGCAGTAATGGTCTATCGGAATGTTCTCGAACTGATTGGTAATACCCCGATCGTGCGATTGAAGTCCGTCGACGCTCCGGATGGAGTGGAGCTATTTGCCAAGGTCGAAATGAAGAACCCTGGCGGTAGCGTGAAGGACCGGGCAGCGTTGGGCATGGTGCTCGACGCAGAGAAACGAGGAGTGTTGCTCACCGGCTCCACTCTCGTGGAGCCCAGCAGTGGTAATACCGGAATCTCACTGGCTATGGTCGCCGCGGCTAAAGGCTACTCGATGGTAGTAACCATGCCCGAGAACATGACACCCGAACGAATTGCCCTAATGGAGCGCTTCGGAGCGGAAGTCATCCTCACATCGAAAGAAATGGGCATGAAGGGTGCGATCAGAGAGGCCGAAGAACTCGCGGCCAACAGGGGTTACGTAATGCTGTCACAGTTCAAAAACGAGGCGAATCCTCGCTATCACAGTGAGACCACTGCCAGGGAAATCCTTGCCGACCTCAATGGGGAATTGGACTATTTCGTCGCTGTGGTCGGGACGGGGGGGACGATTTCGGGAACGGGTAAGGTTTTGAAAGAAGCGATTCCCGGGCTGACTGTGGTGGCAGTGGAGCCGAGCGGATCCCCCGTACTGTCGGGAGGAACGCCGGGTTCCCACGACATTCCCGGTCTCGGTGCAGGTTTTATCCCCGACATCCTCGACCTCGATGTCATCGACGACATTATCGCCGTGGACGATATTGAAGCCCATGAGATGAGCCTTACTTTGGCCCGATGTGAAGGACTCATGGTGGGCCCCTCATCCGGAGCAGCCGTTGCGGCCAGTTTGACAGTGCTTCGGAACGTGGTTAACCCCGATGGCGACCAGGACGAGAACCCGATTAGGGCGCTCACGATTCTGCCGGACACGGGGGAGAGGTATCTGAGCCTTTAGAGCAGATACTTTGAGTGTGTCGACCAACGATTAAGACCCAGGTAGACTTTCCTTCGCTCGCTACCCCTTCACATTAAATCAGTTTCATCCAAATAGACTGCAAAAGTGGTTAGCGTCTGGCATCGATGCTCGACGTCTCTGCGAGGAGAGAAAAGCGAAGGATTACTGAATGAGGAGTTCATTCATGTTATGTCCGTAGAAATCCCCCGAGGTCTCAGCTGTAATTGGTAGCGCCCCGGCGGTCAAGGCAGACGGTTGTAGTAGCCATTTCGGTTGTGGGAGGTGGTGCTGTTAGCAGGAATCTGGAGACCGGCGCGGGCTAGGTTTACCGCACGCACTCTCTTTTCAGCTCGGCCTCGCATCGAGCGCTCGTCGATTGAAGAATACCACCCAGAAAGCGCAAAGGCCTCCGGAGACCAAAAAGAGTACACTTGTGGGGAAATAGGCGGCGACGAATCCCAATACGAAAGGTGATGCACTCATTCCGATATACTTCATGGTGTTGAATAGAGCTACCACGGAGCCGGCCAACTCCTTTGGTGGTGCAGCGGTGGCTTCGTGGTAAACGGCAGGTTGGACAAAGCCGAGACCCATACCGAAAATGAGAAGACTTGCCACCACCCCCAACAAAGAAGGCCAATAGGGGAGGGTTGCGAGGCTTAGGATCATCAACCCAAAACCGATAGTGAGTTTTTGCGTCCAGTTCCACTTTTCGTCGACCCAATTCGCCCTGGAAGCCACAATGACAGCGAGACTCGCTTGGACGGCGAGTCCCATGCCCGCCCAAAAGGAACTCAATCCGTGATAGTCGACGAGAAACAGCGGAAGGTATGTGACCAGGCTATAGAGGGAGAAGTATAGGATGAACGCGTGGGCGAAGGTTTCCTTTACACGCGGGATACCAAGCGCTTCCTTCATGCGTCGTAGGTAATGCGTGATCTCCTGCACCAAGCCGGTGCGAATCCCCGTCGTGTCCCTGGTTTCGGGGACCAAGGTGGCGAAGGCGGCGGCCAATAGCAGCGAAAAACCGTACACGAAGAAAGGATAGCGCCAGTCAAGTTCTGCCAGGGCTCCGCCGAGGATTGGTACCAGGGCGGCGGCTCCAGAAATGGTGCCGCTCAATATCCCCATGAGTTTCAACCGGAGATTTCTCTCCTTAAAAAGATCGCCAAGGACCGTCATAGCGATGGGTATCAGGCCGGCAATTCCCAATCCCTGGAAGAAGCGGAAGAGAAGCAGGATATTGAAGTCCGGAGCAAACGTGCTTGAGACGCCGAAAATGCCGTCAATCAAAAGGCAGGCGATCGCGACGGGCTTGCGTCCAATTCTATCGATCAAAAGACCGATAAATGGTAACGCGAAGGCTGCCGAAAGGGTATAAACGCTCAATACTAGGCCAACGCGATCTTCGGCGACCCCAAAGGCTACGGATAGGGTCGGCAAAGTCGGCGCGATGAGGGCGCCGCCCATTACTCCAAAGGCACCCATCGTCAGTAGCGTTATCAGGGTCGACAGCATTGTGGCCGGAGCCCGTTCGGGGGTTTCCTCGTCGGAGGACCGCTTGTCCACGATTCGTCGTCACTCCTAACCGATGCGTACGCCCAGCATTACAGCGTTATCTGATGGAGTCGAGTGAAACGCGAGGTTCCAAATGGTCCC
>CAYLPL010000195.1:0-3424 GCA_964385545.1 uncultured Clostridia bacterium
TGAGAATCGCGACGGGAAGCGAGACCTGAGCGTATTCGAGCGTACTCAGGAGCTCGGGCACCGCCGGCAGGAACTGACCAATGACGACGCCGAGTGCGATACAGCCGATCACCCAGACGGTGAGGTACTTCTCGAAGAAGCCGATTGAGCGTTCCCCGGTTGTGGGTTCGTCCGGATCGGATGAGGTCGGGGGAAGAGGGTCGTGTGCCACAGGATGCTCCTGGAATGGTTGAATGAGCATATAATCATGTAAGTGCGATCGATTGTCAACGCCCGTTCCTCTCGCCCGGACAGGCCCGCCAATCAGCGCACCGTGTGCCGAGCCCTCACATCACCTGCTCGCGAACCTTCGCGCTAACCCACTCGCTTGAGACGACCGTCCCGAAAATGAGCAATCTATTGGCTTTGCGTCCATCGAGACAGAGCATATCACGCCTTCCCAGATGATAGCCCATCTCAGTGACGTCGGGTTCGCGCCCAGCAGGTACATAATCGTCGGCAGATCCCTCATGGTCTTTGATCGTGACTTACTGGACCGATGGGACGAGATCACGGATTTGGTGCAGCATTTGGACAAACCGTCCGCCCGGGATTCCAAGGTCTTCGTTTACACCCTTCGTAACACAAGCGCCTCGGACGCAATTAGCCGATTGAACGGTTTGGGTTTCTCTCGATTGGCCGCCCAACCGTTCAACTACTCTGAATTGAGTAAAGAGATAATGGTGGTTTGTGCGCCCGAGGAGTACGATGAAATAGTCGAGGCACTGGGAGTAATCGATACCATCCGGCGCCCGATAAGGGTGCCACTCCTAACGGTCGACGGGGACAATGCGCGAAAGCAGCTCGAAGCGCGAAGAACGCTGCTAAGCCAGCTTAGCGGTGTGCCGGAGAGTAGCATGCACATATCTGACAACCTGTCCGGTGATGTAAATGATCCCGAATACGTGCTCTGGGTCGAAGAGTCACCCGAGGTAATCCAACGGTTGGAATCTTTGCTCGATAGGCTCTGATCGCTGGTCTTTTGCACGGGGGTAGCGGTTGCGCGTTCGGAGGTGTACTTGGATGGCTGGAACTGAATCCGCTGTCATGTCGGGAGAACGGGGGTTTTCTCTCGTCGAGGTCCTGGTTGCATTCGGTATTCTCCTACTCATTGCGACCGCATTCATACCACTCTTCGTGCACGTTACGGCTCGAGCCGAGGCCAATAGGGCGCGTATGGCGGCCGTTCACGTTGCGAATACAGAGATGGAATACATTCGTTCCCTGCCCTACTCGGACGTGGGTGTCGACGGTGGTAACCCGGATGGGCCCGTGGAACGGGATAAGGTTGTATCCCGGGAAGGGCGCCAGTATCAGGTAACGACGGATATTTGGTGGGTCGACGATCCGAGTGACGATTCTGCGGGTGGGGGGGGCGATCCGATCCCCTACGATTACAAGAAGGTGGAAGTGCGCGTTTCTGCTCCCGGGCACTTCCCGGGGAGTGTAACGGTATCCTCAAACATGGAATCCATAGTTAGCCAGGACAGTGGGGAGGAAGCATACCCCGGGGGAAACATACGGGTGAAAGTGTATCGAGGATGGATCGAAGATCCCGATGCGGACCGCACTCCCGTTCGCGATGTGAAGGTCGTCACGACTGGACCCGGGGAGGATGGAACTCCGTCAACCCTGTTCACGACGACGAGTGGAGAGGCCCTGTTCGTCATCATGGATGAGGGTGACTATACTGTCGAGACATCGCCCGGTTCACTGGAGAACCTAATGGTGCATCCGGACAAGGAGTCCGTTTCTCTCGAGGTGACCGACGGTGTGACCTCGGAGTTGAGCGTACCGGTTGAAACGCCCGTGTTCCTCGAGTTCGATGTAAAGGATGCCGAGACGGAGGAGCCGATAGATACCGGCACCGTGATCCTGGAGGTGCCGGGAATCGAGACGCCCATGTCCGAGACCTTCTCCGACGACGAAGGCTTCGTGTCCCAGGATGTGTTCGGCGAGATCTGGCCCGTCTACGGTAGCTCCTACAACCTGATGGTTTCGTCGCCGGGCTACGAAAGCTATGTCCTTTTGGATGAAGATCCCGCGGATCGACCCTGGTCCGGGCAGTTTGCCGCCCCCGGCGAGACGCCGGATCGATTCACCGTTTATCTCGAGAGGGCGACCCATGCTGCCATAAGAGTAAGGACATCTTTCGAGGATCGCAACGTCCGAATATTGCAAGATGGAAGCACGATTCAAGATGGCAATACCGGTACGGAGGAACCCCGAAACGAAATCCTTTTCGACGAACTGGAACCCGGATCCTATACCGTGGAGCGCGAATGGGTCGGCGGGGAGTGGATCGAAATCGGTGAGGCGGATGTGGCGGTCGGAGAGGAAGCATTGGTTATCGAAGATGCTCCACCGCAGACCCCCGGCAGTATCGAACTGGTTTCGCATACCGATGAGGCTCTTGAGGCTCTCGAATTCCGCGCCCTCGCATTCCTCGTCCTCGATGAGGAGGGACAGCCATACGACGGCACCGTAGACGACGCGGCCTCCCTGAGGGAACGCGATGATGAAGGCCTCACTGATCCTTCCAGGGTTCGGGCAAGTGAGGTTAATTGGTCCCCTAACATTGATGAGGATGGATACGCCCTGGTGACTTACGACGATCTCGAATACTGGGATAACAGTTCGGGCTCTGCCGTGATACCGGTCACCATCGAGACAACGGATGGGGAACCGTCCCTCAGTTTCAGTGTCGTGTTGGAGTATGATGGTGGATGGCCTTGGTGGAATACCTGGCGAGAGGCAGATATCTCGGATGTGAATGAGTAGGGTTTGGCTTGCGCGGGTGTCGCTTTCTGCACCGGCCATGCACTGCAGCGACGTGTTGTGACCTGTCGATTGTCCGTGGGTACACATGGTGTGGCAGATGAGCGAGTGTGCCGGGCGTCGGGGGGTGGGATCTAACGGGGAATGGGGGGGATAGCATGCCGGGATATCTTCATAAACGAAAGAATCGCGGCTTCACGATCGTTGAGCTCTTGATAGCGCTCGCCGTTTTCCTGTTGGTCCTGGCCATCGGTTACCAGGTCTATTTCTTCGGCCAGAGCAGCTGGGGGCGCGTCGGCGCCCAGGCCCGCATTACCCAAGAGGTTCGCCCGGCTCTAATGCGGTTGTCCAGGGATGTGCGGGGAGCGCTGTCCCCCGACCAGGCAACGGGAGTTGAGCCAGTTGCCGTGTCCCCCGACGGTGACTCGCTGACCGTTTATGCGGATACAACGGGGGATGGGCGTCTAGAGCGGATAACCTACTCGTGGACTGGCGCCGGTACCCCTTTGGAGCGAACTGTGGACGCACCCACGGAGGACGACTATCCGTTTACTTACCCGTATGATCTGTCAACTGCGCAGCCCGTGATCGCGCAGGTCGGCAACGC
>CAYLPL010000196.1:0-3351 GCA_964385545.1 uncultured Clostridia bacterium
AAGGCGAATGGATCGAGGAGTCCAACGTTCCCCTTCCGTCCAATGGCGTGATATACGTCGATGGTGGGTCCGGCAAGTTCCAAGGAACGAGTGGGAACGTTTTCGTGTCCGGGGAGTTGAACGGAAGACTGACCATAGGTGCGGCCAACGATATATACATCACCGGTAGCGATCCGACGGAGCCGTATAGTTACACCACGTCCGGGGGGGTCGAGTACGCCGATTCTTCTTTCGACGACGATTCCGAAGATATGCTCGGGCTGGTTGCCGAACGGCACATTCGGATTCTGCATCGTGATTGGCCACGATCAGCGAGCGGGTATTCTTCTTCTCATAACAACGTTGCCCCCCATGATGTGACGATTCATGCGGCCATGTTTGCGCTGGAATATGCCTTTGAGTTGGAGGATTATTCCTCGAACTCGCCCAAGGGTACCATAACTTTCCGGGGGTCGCTCACCCAACGGTATCGGGGTGCCGTGGGTACCTTCAGTTCCTGGTCCGGGGCTAGATTGAGCGGATACCTCAAGGATTACCGTCACGACCCGCGCATGTCATACGATGCGCCACCCCATTTCCTTGAACCCGAGAACACCGGGTGGGAGATCCGGTCTTGGAGCGAGGTGGGCTCCGGGGGGTGAGTGGCATCGCCCAGGGCACGACCCCGTCGGCAGAAGCCCGGGGCGCGCAGTATCCGTGTGGTCAGTGCATCCGAATTGGATCGGCGTGAAGGTTGGGATTCGCCTTCGGCGTTTCTCACCACGGGATTCGGTATTCACCGAAACACTAGCGTTAACCACATGCTTACCACCAGAAATGATCCGAAGGGCAATGCCGGTTTTCCATTTATCATCATTATCCCGATAAACCTGTCGGTAATATCGGGCTCTTCTTCCTGGTCCATGCTTATCTCGAAGCTTTCTAAACCCTGGATCCTGGGGCGATAGATCAGTATGACGACTCCGTAGAACGCCAAGGCGAGCACTGCCGCCACCAACACGGCCCACAATACATCCAATGGACCGAGAACCAGGCCCATGACCGCCGCCAGTTTCACATCTCCCATGCCCATTCCGCCCCCCTTGGTAAGGATGAACATAAGCAGAAACAGACCTCCTCCCACGGCCATGCCCAAGAGCGCTGACCCCAGCGAGGGTGCCATATGATGTCCGAAGACTGCCAGTAGCAAGGCCATGGCTCCTACCGGATAAGTGAGCACGTTGGGCACTATGGCATGCTCGAAGTCGATGAAGAAGACCGCCAGGACAAAAACTGAATACAAGGCCGAGACCGTCAAGGATATGTAGTCCAGGCCAAATCGCCAGTATGCCGAAAGAAGCAACAGGGCTCCCACCGTCTCGACGGCAAGATAGCGCGGTGAGATCCGGGCTCCGCAGTATCGACACCTGCCGCGTAGTAGTAAGTAACTGAGGACGGGTAGCAAATCCAGGGGGCCGAGTTCCGTCCCGCATTTCGGACAGTGACTGCGGCCGGTGATGGTTTCGGATTCGGGGATACGGGCAATCAATACGTTGGTGAAGCTACCGAGGGCGCTTCCGAGTAATAGGATGAACGCGACGTAAATGGTCTCCAAGGATTTCGCCTCCAGGTGTCTTTCCGTCCAAATTGTATTCACCGAGGGGAATCGTTTTCCTCCCGGCAATTCTCGGGGTACGTTGAAGGAACGGCCGGCGCTAGTATTGAATACTGTAGAGCTGCCGACGTTGCTGATTTCGCAATATCGATATACAATCCGTTACCTGTGCACGGGAGGCTCGAATGGTGGAAAGGAAAAACGATCGTCCGAGGACGAGAAACCGACAATCCCGGGATTTCTTGGGAGACCGGTTGGTTAAAAAGGGCGTCATAACCGAAGAACAGCTGCAGGAAGCCCTCGGTAACCAGGGTTTTCGCAAGAATGAGAGAGGCCTCATCGGCAAGATCCTCATCGATATGGGGTACTGCACGGAACGAGATGTGGCCGAGGTAGTTGCAGAACAGGCCGGGGTGGAATTTATCAGCCTCGAGGAATTTAGTCCGGATCCCGCGGCGATGTCCACGGTGACTCCCGAGGATGCGGAGCGTTACGACGCCCTACCCATCGCCTTTCGCGGCGAGCGTCTTCTGGTCGCAATGAAGCATCCCAACGATATCCTGGCCCTGGATGACCTGAGAGTCCTTACCGGTTTCGAAATTGAGCCCGTGGTGGTGTTAGACAACGAACTGGAAGCGGCCATCCGCCACTACTCACACCAGAGCGTTGGGGTGGAACAGGCGGACGAAGAGGAAGTGGCGCCCAGCGAAGACATTGATCCGATGGAGGAGGCATCAGAGAGACCCGCGGTGCAGCTTGCGAACATGATCATCTCTCAGGCCGTCTCCGCCAAAGCGAGCGATGTCCATATCGAGATGCACGAGAAGTACCTGCGAATTAGATTCCGCATCGACGGGGTCATGCACGACATTATGCAGCCACCGCGACGCATGCACGCATCCCTGGTTTCCAGGATCAAGGTGATGTCGGGCATGGATATTGCGGAACGCCGCATTCCCCAGGATGGTCGTATGACGCTTCGCGTCGAGGGCCTTACCATAGACGTGCGCGTCGCCTCGCTTCCCGCCACCTTCGGGGAACGTCTCACCCTGCGATTGCTCAACAGATCCGAGCGCATGATTACCCTAGAGGAATTAGGCGTCGTGCCGCGGGTGTTGAAGAAATACCGTGCGGCGATCGATCTGCCCTACGGCTTCATACTTGTGACTGGCCCGACCGGGAGTGGTAAAAGCACCACGCTTTACGCGAGCCTGGCCACGGTGGATACAACCGAGAAAAACGTAATCACCGTGGAAGACCCCGTGGAATACCACCTGCCGGGCATCGCGCAGTTGCCGGTGAACAAGCGCAAGGGCATGACCTTTGCCGACGGCATGCGCTCGATTCTTCGCCAGGACCCGGACGTGATCATGGTCGGCGAGGTGCGCGACCACGAGACGGCCGCGATGGCCGCCGAGGCGGCACAGACCGGCCACCTGGTGCTCAGCACGCTGCACACGAACGATTCCGCCGGCGCCATCAGCCGCCTGCTGGACCTGCGCATTGAGCCCTACCGCATCGGCTCGGCGCTCACGGCCGTGCTGGCCCAGCGGCTGGTGCGGCGGGTCTGCCCGGACTGTCGGGAGGAATACGAACCCAGCCGGGCCGAGTTGCGCTCGATCGGTCTGCCCGAGGGGGCCAGCCTGGGCGAGGTTGTGCGCGGCGAAGGCTGCCCCACCTGCATGAACACCGGCTACCGGGGCCGGATCGGCATCTATGAACTGCTGGTTGTGGACGATACAATACGAGAGTTGATC
>CAYLPL010000197.1:0-3336 GCA_964385545.1 uncultured Clostridia bacterium
GCCGGCTGGCAGGGCGCCTACGGCAATGTGATCTTTATCGACCACGGGGGCAGCGAGCTGGTGACCGTGTACGCTCATTTAAGCCGCATCGACGTGTCCGTCGGTGACGTGGTCGCCCGCGGGGACGTTATCGGTCATTCCGGCAATACCGGACGTTCCACCGGTCCGCATCTGCATTTTGAGATTCGCGCCGACGGCACCCCGCGTAACCCCCTGAACTACTTCCCGGACTGAAAACGACTTGGTAGATCGAACTCCCTCCCACACAACCAAAACCTCGCCAATTGAGTGCAGGTTGGTAGTCATTGATGCTCTCAACGCGGATTTTTGGAGGTTTCTTTATGACTGATAGCACGGCGACGATCATGCTTGGTGTCGCCTTATTCGTAGTCGGCCTGGTGACGATGGGATCCTCTCGTGCCTCTGATAAGGACGCCGCCCGTCTGCACTGGACGGGCGGCGCGATTAGCATATCGGGGCTCTTGGTAATCGTACTCGGAGTGCTTTGGGGTGAGACTTTGCCCCACGTGGCCTTCCGATGGGTGGTACTGGTCTTGATGGCGTTTTTGCTTTCCCGCTTGCGCGGGCCCGGTTAACTCTTCAATCGATCGGCCAAATCAGCCGCGAGGGCGTCGACGTCGACCAGTACCTGGTCCGTTGCCGGTCCCTTTACGTCGATATAACCCACCATTTCCAGATCGGTACTGCCCAGCACCTCTTCTACCTGTTTCATCGCACCCCCGCTCCATCCATGGGAGGACAACACGGCGGCGTAGCGGGCTGGGGGGCGCAGGGCGCGAACCAGGACGGCCGCGTTGGTTCCCACGGGGTGCATGCCCGAGAGAACCGTAGGTGCACCTAGCACTATCGCTCCCGCGTCCACCAGATCCCGGGCGATTTCGCCGGTGTCCGAGGTCAGGATGTCGTACACGCGCACATCTACACCTCGAGAACCCAGGCTTTGGGCCATCTGATGTGCCATCCGCTTGGTTGAGCCCCACATGCTGACGTAGGCGATAAGTACCTTGTTGGCCGTCTCGCCTTTGGCCCATCTTCGATACTCTTGGATGATGGGCTCGATCTCCCGATGGACGGGGCCGTGGGAGGGACCTATCAGGTCTATTTCCAACTCTGCGATTTTGCCTAAGGCCCGATCCGCCATGCGCCGGTAGGGCATCATTATCTCGCCGAAATAGCGTTTGAGTTTGGCGTGGTAATCGTCATCCTCGTCGGAGTATAGGCCTGCGGCGGTATGAGCCCCGAAGAAATCGCAGGTAAGAAGGGTGCGGTCCTCCAGGATATAGGTGAACATGGTCTCCGGCCAATGGAGCATGGGTGCTTCGATAAAGCGTAAGGTCTTATCGCCGAGATCCAGGGTTTCTCCGTCCGCTATGGCGTGGGAGTTCCCTTCGCCGACGCCGAAGTAGGTGGCTGCCATCTCGATGCCCCGAGATGTGGCGAATACCTTGGCGTCGGGATAACGTCGCAGCACCGCCGGAATGGATCCGGCGTGATCCGGTTCCGCGTGATTCATCACCACGTAATCGACGGGCCTATCCTCGAGTATGCCTTCGATCTTCGCCAGGAGTTCGCCCTCGAACCCGGGGTTGACCGTATCGACCAAAGCGACCCCTTTCTCCCCGACGATCAGATAGGCGTTGTAGGAGGTTCCCTCGGGTAGAGGTACCAGGGCGTCGAACATGCGACGGTCCCAATCGCGACTCCCCACGTAATGGATGCCGGGTTTAAGTGTGGGTACCCAGTATTTGTTCATGTCTTCATCCCTCCAAATCGTATTATCGCTGTTCTAGTCGCAACTCATCTTACCTTTACCCGCATTTGCCAAGGTAATCACAGTGCTTGGATTGGCAACCTACACGGGGTAAACTTAGGATAATTCCGTTCACGGGAGGTGTGCATTGAATTCCTTGGCGCGGCGCTACTGGCATTGGGCATTGTTCGCAGTCTTTGCTCTGATCGGGTTTTGGCTCCTTTGGAAAGTGCGGGCGATTCTTCTGCCCTTCGTATTGGGAGCCGTGATAGCCTACGTGTTGGAGCCTGCCGTGGCATGGGCCGAACAGCAAAGGTTGGGGCGGGTGGGGGCCGTCATCGGAATAGTCAGCACTTTCTTGGGATTCATCACGCTACTTCTGGTCCTCGCCGTGCCCGTTCTCGTAGAAGAAATCACCGAGTTTGCCGCCGCGATACCTACTTGGGCCTACCGCTTCCAAGTGGCATTGAATGGAATGATGAATGCTTACGAATCCCTGAACGTTCCCGAGGACTTGACCCGAGCTACCAGCACCGCGATCTATCGCATGTCGCTGGAAACACGCGATTACCTCGTCGAGTTCGCCATGGGGGCCCCGGGCAGGGCTCTCGACATATTGGGCGGCGTTGTTAACCTGCTGGTTACCCCGTTCGTGGCCATATACTTCATGCTGGACGGCGCGCGTCTGATAGAGTTGTTTTGGCGAATCGTCCCCGATGCCTACGAACCGACCCTGCGTCGAATAGGGCGAGATTTGGATTCGGTTCTATCGGGTTTCCTCCGGGGCTACCTCTTGGTGGCACTGATATTGGCCGTCCTCACGGGATCAACTCTCGGGATCATCGGTGTGCATTTCGCGGCGGTCCTGGGTGCGGTGGCGGGACTGACTAATTTTATCCCCTACTTCGGACCCTTCATCGGCGCGATTCCGGCAATGATAGTCGCCGCCTTTCAGTCCCCGACCATGGTATTATGGGTTGCGGGGGCGTACATCGTCATACAGCAGATAGAGGGCATGCTGCTCACGCCGACCATAATTGGCAGACGTACCGGTCTCACTCCTTTGACCGTGATCTTCTCCGTCCTCGGCGGTGGTGCCCTGGCCGGAGTTTGGGGTATGGTTCTCGCGGTGCCGACCGCGGCGGTGCTTCGAGTATTGTTGCGCGAAGTTCTGACGTGGGCCCTGGATCTGCCGCAGCAAAAGGATCGTGAGGGAGAGGGTTGCCAATGCGCGGAAACGAAGTCATAGTCGCACCCGGAGAGTCTCGTTCGGAATTCCTATGTATCGTGGGAGGGATGGCTGCATGTCCCCTAAGATATTGGTAGTGGAAGATGAGGAGGCCATTGCCGACATTCTCGAGTATAACCTGCGCAATGCTGGTTACGAGACGAAGGCTGTCTATCACGGTAACGATGCCATGGGGGTAGTTTCGGAATTTCGCCCCGATCTCATCTTGCTGGACTTGATGTTGCCGGGCAGGAACGGTCTCGATATCTGTCAGAGTATTCGAGCCGACAGTGACGTGCCGATTTTGATCTTAACCGCCCGGGACTCCGAAGAAGAC
>CAYLPL010000198.1:0-3304 GCA_964385545.1 uncultured Clostridia bacterium
AGAGCGCCTCCTGGTCGGCCCTTGTCCGTTGCGGGGGGGAGCACATCCATTTCGCACCTTCCATGCCCGGACGGTCGAGAATTTCCTCTGTCTGGAATAGGTAGTGCGGGCAGGTCTCGGCCCAGACGGGCGCACCGCGGGCGCGGGCCGCGCGGATTTCGGCAGCGGCCTCTGCGGTGGAGACGTGGAAGAACATGACCTGCGCCTGCGCGGCCTCGGCGAGGCGGCAGCTTCGGGCGACCGGCTCGATACCCGCCACGCGGGGGCGGGTGGCGGCCGGAGGCGTCGCCGGGGCCCTGTGGGATGCCCTGGACATCCGCATCGTGGGTTGGACGGCCGCAGTTGGAACCGTAGTGGCAGATCCCGCCACATTTCCCGCCGGCGACGATGGACACGAGGTGTGGCTGAAGTGGCGAGAGCGGGAGGGGGAGACCTCGCTGCGCTGTCCGGATGCAGCCGCGGAAGAACGCATGGTGACCGAGATAGATGCCGCGCGAAGGGACGGCGACACCCTCGGGGGAGTCGTTGAGGTACGGGCCCTGGGCGTGCCGGTCGGCCTGGGAAGCTACGTTTCCCGGGACCGCCGTCTCGACGCGCGGCTGGCCGCGGCGTTGATGGCCATACCCGGTATCAAGGCGGTCGAGATGGGAGACGGGTTTTCCGCCGCTACTCTTACGGGATCGCACGTACACGATGTGATGCGACCCCGGCAAGGTGGTGTCACCCCGGCGCGACCGACCAATCGGGCGGGGGGCCTGGAGGGCGGAGTGAGCAACGGAGAACCGATTATCGTTAGGGCTTACATGAAACCCATAGCCACCATGCGCCAGCCCACCGAGTCCGTGGATCTCGATACCGGCGAGGCGGTGATGGCCCACCACGAAAGATCCGACGTTTGTGCGGTACCGGCGGCGGGAGTCGTCGCCGAGGCGGCAGTGGCCCTGTCTTTGGCCGATGCCGTGATGGAGAAGTTCGGAGGCGACTCGCTCGTGGAGATCGAGCGGGCACTGACAGGTTTCCTGGAGGGACTGCGATGAATATCGTCTTGGTGGGGTTCATGGGATCCGGTAAGACTCTCGTCGGTCGGGAACTCGCGCGGATATGGGATCGCCCCCTGGTGGATACAGACCTCCTAATAGAGCAGGCAGAGGGCATGTCTATACCGGAAATCTTTGCCCGATGGGGAGAAGAGGGGTTTCGGGAGCGCGAGCGCGCGGCTGTGGATCGGGCGTCCCGGCTGCGAAACGTGGTGATCGCCACCGGCGGGGGAGCCTGGCTCGATCCGAACAATAGGTGCGCCCTCGGGCGAGGGGGCATCTCGGTTTATCTTGAAACCTCCGCGGATGTGCTCGTCGGACGACTCGCGGAGGATGGCGGTCGACCCCTGCTTCGGGTGGGCAATCCCCCGGAGGAGATCCGCAGATTGCTCGAGGAGAGGGAACCGGTCTATCGTGAGGCCGATTTGCACATTTGCACCGACGATGCCACGCCGGAGCAGATCGCGCGCCATATTGCCGAACGCGTGGATATTCCCGTCCCGGCCCGGGTCGAGACGAGGGAACTGTGGGTGGACGTATCTCCTCCCTACCGGTTGTTGGTGGGGACGGGGGTGGCAAAGGCATTGCCCCACCTGCTCAGGGAATCGGGCTTGTCGACGTCGTTGGCGATGCTCGGGACGGATGAGACCGTCGATCATCTTTACGGCTGTCGGTGGCGAGACATTCTCGCGTCCGCCGGCGTCGAGACCATCGCTCACGCAGTCCCGCTCGGGGAAGAATCCAAGGGCCTGGACGTGGTTTCGAGGATACTCGATGGGTTCTTGTCGCGGGATCCGGATCGCGACACGCCCGTGATGGCCCTCGGCGGCGGCGTGGTGGGAGACCTTTTTGGATTCGTTGCGGCCATCGCCTTGCGCGGCCTACCCCTGGTTGGGATTCCCACGACCCTGCTATCCCAGGTGGATTCGTCGGTGGGCGGCAAGGTGGCGGTCAATCACCGCCGCGGGAAGAATCTCATCGGGGCATTTCATCAGCCGCGACTGGTGATCGCCGATATCGAGTTCCTGAAGACCCTCCCGGAGGATGATTTTGTGGGAGGAATGGCCGAAGTGGCCAAACACGGATTGTTGGATGGTAGAGAGTATTTGCAAATGCTCAGCTCGAAATCCTCGGACCTGCGGCGACGGGATCCGCGGGGGGGTGATCGAGAACAAAACGGGCCGCCAGGCCATTCTCGCCAAGCGGGTCATCGACTGCTCCGGCGATGCGGACGCGGCCTACCATGCGGGCTGCGAAGTCATGGTCGGCCGCCCCGGCGACGGCATCGCCCAGGCGTGCAGCCTCGAATTCCGCCTCGGCGGTGTGGACTGGGATACCTACAACAACTCGGAACTCAAGGCCAATGACCCGAAGTGGATCGACATCATCGAGAAGGCTCGCGCCGAGGGTGACTCCACGTGGCAGATTGAGAATCACCTGAACTGGATCACCCATGTCCCAGGACGGCCCGAGCACTGCGGTCAGGACGAGGTCAGCATCTGCATGGCCCATTCCCGCAACTGCCGTCCCGCCGATGCCCGCGATCTCACCCGCATGTATCTGGAAGGGCGCGAGCAGGCCGACCGGATCTGGAAGTTCATCCGCACGTACATTCCCGGCTTCGCCAAGTCCTGGCTGGTCGATACCGGCTGCCTCCTCGGCGTCCGCGAGACCCGCCGCGTGGTGGGCGAATACATCATCCAGGGCATGGACATTGCCAGTTGGGCGCACTTCGACGATGTGGTCGCCATCAGCCGCCACGGCTACGACCTCCACAACCCCGACGGGGTCGGCAACATCAAGTGGATCAAGGAGGAGATCGACGGCAGGACTTGCTACGTGATCTGTCATCCCGGCTCGGGCTCGGCCAGTAGCTGGGATCCGCCCGGCGGCAAGGAAGCCTACACCGACTGCAAGGGCCGTAAGGGGACCGACATGCAGTTTCCACAGCACATTTTCTATGACATTCCCTACCGTGCTCTGCTGCCGGTAAAAAGGGACAACCTTCTGGTGGCCGGACGCTGCCTCTCGGCCGATTTCATGGCTCAGAGCGGTTGCCGTCTCATCATGTGCTGTCTGACGATGGGCGAGAGCGCCGGTACTGCCGCCGCTATGTCTCTGTTCAAGAACGTTCGCCCCCGCGACCTCGCCGTTAAGGAACTCCAGCAGCAGCTCGTCGCCAATGGCGTTGACGTCGGCCAGAAACTTCGCGCACTTCCCAGTACCAACAGATAGAGTGGGTGCATGGCGGCCGGGGGCTTCCCGCC
>CAYLPL010000199.1:0-3290 GCA_964385545.1 uncultured Clostridia bacterium
CGATCAAGTCTTCTTTCGAGGTGGCAGCCATGCAGAATTTGGGACAGATACTATCCGAAGCGATGGACATCTTCGCCGAGACCCTGCACCCGGGGATTAGGGCCTGGGAGGCTGGGGCCGCCGCCGAGGCCCACGTCAAAGCCTCCGGCGCCTTCCGTGGCTGGCATAAGTTCTCCCTGGACGGGCGTCCCTTCAGCATGCCGGCACCCCTGGAACGGAAGCTGACTCGCGATGACGTCATCACCTTCGAGTTGGATTACTGTGGGCCCTACGGTTATTGGTGCGAACTGAGCACCGTTTTTAGCTTCGCTGAGCTTTCGACGGATGATGCCCGAAGGCTGGCCCTGACCGAGCGCGCCGTGTGGGAGTCCGCGGCCGCGGCCGTACCCGGGATGCCCAAGGGAGTGGTGGGAGAGATATCCGAGCGATTATTCCGGGAGGCGGGCTATCGCGTGCGGGGAGCCCATACCCGACACTGTCACAGCATCGGTACCGACGATCTCGATCGCCGGGAGCCACTCGGTGATCGGGACTTGCTGCGGGAAAACATGGTGCTTTCGTATCATCCGGCGGTTATGCCCGAAGACGGTCGAGCCTTCCTGATTTCGGACAACTTCGTAATAACTTCCCGGGGAGCAAAGCCGCTATCCCCCCGGGGTCAGGCCCACAGGATCGTTGGCTGAAATGGGGAGGGAGAGGTAAAGAATGCCGTCCGCACCGGAGAGGCCACCCTCCGTCCCCATGGTCAATCGAGTGCTCTTCTCAGTCGCGATGCCAGATCGCGGACGGCACCGACACCCCGGGCGGCGGCATCTACCAGAGCGCTACCGACGATAAGGCCGTCGGCCATGGCACCGACCTGTCGCGCCTGCCGGGGGGTGGCGATACCGAATCCGACCACGAGGGGCTTTTCGGTAAACTCGCGCGCGCGCTCCAAAAAGCCCGGCAAGCCCATCTCCAGACTATCGCGCGCTCCGGTAACCCCGGTCACCGATACCACGTAGATGAAGCCGGTGGCCCGATCGCAAAGGATCTTGATGCGATGACGTCCGGTGTTGGGAGTGAGGAAGGTGGGGAGAGCCAGATCATTTTCACCGCAAGCTTTCTCAAGGATGTCCCGTTCTTCCGGGGGCAGATCGGGCACGATAATTCCGTCGGCGCCCGCTTCCCGGGCGTCGGCCGCGAAACGTTGTGGCCCATATGATAACAGGGGATTCAAATATCCCATGAGGAGCATAGGTCCCGCCACCCCGCGATGACGCAGTTGCGCGACTCCCTCGAAACACCGGGCAACCGTAGTGCCCGTTCGTAACGCCCTCGTAGTGGCCGCCTGTATCGTGGGGCCATCCGCCAGCGGATCACTGAAGGGGATGCCGATCTCGAACCCATCTACCCCGGCTTCTGCCATGGCCTCGATCATGTCCAGGGACGTCTCGAAGTCCGGATAACCCACGGGGAAGTAGGGAAGAAAGGCGGCACGGTCCTGTGCCGCGGTGGTTGCAAAGACATCCCGTATGGATTCGAGCCCCCGCGAATTGTCGAGATTGTCGCTCATGCTCGTCCCTTCCTTTCTGCCATTACCGTATCCATGTCCTTGTCCCCGCGGCCGGAGAGATTGACGAGGATGACGGAGTCCTTTCCCATCTGTGGGGCGCGTTTCATCGCCTCGGCCACGGCGTGGGAGCTTTCCAGCGCGGGTATTATTCCCTCGGTTTCGCTGAGGAGATGGAAGGCTTCCAATGCTTCTTCGTCGGTCGCGGTCGTATAGTGCGCGCGGCGCAGAGCGCGCAAGTTAGCGTGTTCGGGTCCTACGGACGCGTAATCGAGGCCCGCTGATATACTGTGGGTTTCGAGTATCTGGCCGTCTTCATTTTGCAGCACGTACGAACGGGTCCCATGTAGCACTCCGGGTCGTCCGAGCCTGGGATCGGCGAAACGAGCGGCGTGGCGACCGCTCGGGATGCCGAGCCCGCCTGCCTCGACTCCTATCAATTCCGTGGGGTCATGCAAGAAAGCGTGGAATAGGCCTATGGCGTTACTGCCACCCCCGACGCAGGCGATGCAGGCGTCCGGCAGTTTGCCCGCCCCGTCGAGTATCTGTTCCCTGGCCTCATCACCGATCACGCGCTGGAAGTCACGGACCATGGTGGGGTAGGGATGAGGACCGAGGACGGAGCCGAGGAGATAGAAGGTATCGTCCACGTTGGTAACCCAATCACGGATTGCCTCGTTTATTGCATCCTTTAGGGTACGGCTTCCTGAGTCCACCGGCGCCACCTCGGCGCCGAGCAACTCCATGCGGAATACGTTGGCGCGTTGTCGCTCCATGTCCACCGTCCCCATGTATACGCGGCATCTTATTCCCAAGAGGGCTGCAACGGTGGCCGTAGCGACGCCGTGTTGTCCGGCACCGGTTTCCGCTATGATTCTCTTTTTGCCCATGTGTTTTGCCAGCAGGCCCTGACCCAGCGCATTGTTTATTTTGTGGGCGCCGGTGTGAGCGAGATCCTCGCGCTTTAGATATATTCGAGCCCCGCCGAGGTGCTCGCTCAGGCGTTCGACGTAAGTTACGGGAGTGGGGCGGCCCACGTAATCGCGGGCGAGTCGCGCCAGTTCGCGGGCAAACCCTGCATCGTCTTTGCTCCACTCGAAGGCTTGTAGCAATTCTTCCAGGGCGGGGACCAGGGTTTCGGGTACGAAACTACCTCCGAATTCACCGAAATATCCGCGTTCGTCGGGCAGGTTGTCGAGACCGTGATGGGATTCAGGGTGCAATGCCGTCACTCCCTTCTGCCCCGCGTACCGAGGCGATGAATTCACTAATCTTCTTACTGTCTTTTATCCCCGGCGTTTCGCCCTCCACGCCACTGGCCACGTCCACGCCCCACGGATGAAAAGTGCGCACTTTCGCTCCAACGTTATCAGGTCGAAGTCCCCCGGCGAGCATTAGCCGCGGCAACGCGGATTGCGCCATAACGATCAGATCCTCGCCTACGGTCTCGCCGGTTCCTCCGTACATCTTTGCGTGGTGGGCGTCGAGCAGTGCGCCGGGGAGGTTAGCGCGAGGACTTCGATGCTCCCGCATGCCGTGCAACAGTTCACTCAAATGCGTCGGGTCGCGCGGCCGGAGGGCGAGATAGGCGAGACCATCGAAGGCATCGAGCAGCCCGGGCGGTTCGTCCCCGCTGAACTGCACCCCACCCAGGCCCAGTCCTTCGAGGATTTTCTCACTCAGTTTGGGTGTCCCGTCGACGCAGACCCCAAGCAATAGTTGCTTTCGTTTATCTGGC
>CAYLPL010000200.1:0-3264 GCA_964385545.1 uncultured Clostridia bacterium
CCGGGGGTCCGTCCAGTAGCCCGGGGGAAGCCCCGAGGAGGTCGAGGAGGGAAGTATCCTCCCGGTCGAGGAGGCGGTGGAGGGGGTTGATGGGGTTGACGAGATCAGTGCGGTGGCGAATGAGAACAACGGAACCGTGACGATTGAGGCGGTCTCCGGCACCGACATCCGGACTCTGACGGCCGACATACAGAGCGAGGTTGATTCTATCACCACCTTCCCGGATGAGGCGGAGAAGCCGGAGGTGGAACCGGCCTCTTTCACCCGGGGCGTCATGCATCTGGTCCTCTACGGCGATACCGACCGCACCAAGTTGCACGAGCTGGCGGAAATGACCCGGGATCAGATGGTGCAGAACGAGGATATCACTCAGGTCGAGGTCTCGGGCCTCCCTGATCTGGAGATCGGCATAGAAGTTCCCCAGCACAATCTCCGGCGCTACGGACTGACCCTGCGGGATATAGCCGACGAAATCGGCCGCAGCGCCGTCGATCTGCCGGGAGGGGACATTAACACGGACGGCGGGGAAGTGCTGCTCCGGATGGAACAGCGCCTGGACTACGGGGAGGAGTTTGCACGCCTGCCGATCATAAACACCCCGGGCGGCTCGGAGCTTCGGGTGGAGGACATCGCTGAGGTTGAAGATGGTTTCGAGGAGTCGGACCGCGATATGCTCTACAACGGACAGCCCGCGGTCACGATTGAAGTCTCACGTATCGGCGATCAGACCCCGATAAGCGTGCAGGAGGCGGTATCGGAGGAACTTGACACCCTGTCGGGGACACTGCCTGAGGGGGTCGATGTAACGATTTACAACAACCGTGCCGACACATACCGGGAACGCGCAGATCTGATGCTGGAAAATGGTGCAATGGGCCTTGTGCTGGTCATTATACTGCTGGGAATATTCCTGGAGGCTCGGCTGGCCTTCTGGGTCATGATGGGAATTCCCATCTCCTTCCTGGGCTCATTCATCCTGCTCCCGATCTTCGGGGTGAGCCTCAACATGATGTCCATGTTCGGCTTCATAATAGCACTCGGTATCGTGGTGGACGACGCGATTGTGGTCGGCGAAAACGTCTACCAGTATCATCAGCAAGGGGTACCCTTCGCCCGGGCGGCCGTCAGAGGGACCCGCGAGGTGGCCGTTCCGGTGACGTTCAGCATACTGACCAACATAGCGGCATTCCTGCCGATCTATTTCATCCCCGGCACCACGGGCAAGATCTTCGGCATCATACCGGTGGTGGTCATCTGCGCATTTCTGATCTCCCTCGGTGAATGCCTGTTCATCCTGCCCGCTCACCTGGGACACCACGGCGAGCGCTCACGTAACCGGGCCAGCCAGTGGCTTCACAACGCACAGCAGAAATTCAGCCACGCATTCAAAGAATGGGTCCGTCACCGGTATGGCCCGTTTCTGGACTTCGTTCTTCGGCACCGCTATCTCGCCTTCGTGCTGGCCTTCTGCATTCTGGCACTTGGGCTGGCCTACGCCGGAAGTGGCCGCATGGGGATGGGACTGTTCCCCGACACGGAATCGGACTTTGCCGAGGCCCAGATCGAGTTTCCCTACGGCTCACCTACCGCGAGAACACAGGAAGCCACCGATCGGTTTGTCGACGCAGCTCGGGAAGTCATTGAGAACTCCGGTCACGACGAACTGATGGAGGGCGTGCTCGTGGACATCGGACGGGGCGGTGGCCACGCGGCCCGCGTGCGGGTGCTGCTGGCCGACCCCGAGGTGAGGGATCGCACGATGGGCACGGAGACGTTCGCCCGGAAGTGGCGGGAGCGCGTGGGCGAGATACCCGGTGCAGAATTCGTCAAATTTCACTTCGCCGGCGGTGGGCCCGGCCATCGGGACCCGGTAAGTGTCGAACTCCGCCACCGAAATATCGACGTCCTGCGGAAGGTGAGCTCCCGGATTGCCGACCGGCTGGCGGAGTTCCCCGATGTGAGCGATATCAGCGACGGCTTCCAGCCGGGTAAACCTCAGGTTGACTTCGCGATGCGGTCCGGAGGAAAAGCCCTCAATCTGACCGCTCAGGAGGTGGGACGCCAGGTGCGCGACGCCTTTTACGGCGCCCGGGCCATCCGCCAGCTGCGCGGGCGCGACGAAGTGGACGTCCGGGTCAAACTTCCGGAAAAGGAACGCAGCTCTGAATTCTATCTGGAGAACTTCGAGGTCCGAACGCCCAAAGGCGTATTAGTGCCACTCCAGGACGTCGCCGATTCCGCCCGTGGTCGATCCTATATGTCCATTGATCGCCGCAACGGCCAACGTGTGATCCAGGTTACGGCGGACGTAACTCCACGAAGCGAGGCCGGACAGGTGATCGAGACGCTCGAGCAGGACATTATCCCCGCCCTCCAGAAGCAGTATCCCGAACTGGATTACGGCTTCGAGGGGATGCAGGCGGATATAAGCGAGAGCATGGGAAGCCTCCGTGTAACGTTCATCCTCGCATTGCTCGCCATCTACGCCATGCTGGCGGTGCCATTCCGCAGCTATGTGCAGCCGCTGATCGTGATGCTCAGCATCCCCTTCGGCATCGTGGGCGCCGTCGCCGGGCATCTCATCATGGGATACAGCATGAGCGTAATCAGCCTGTTTGGCGTGGTCGCCCTGGCGGGGGTCGTGGTCAACGATTCGCTGATACTGGTCACCTTCGCCAACCGGGCTCGCGAATCCGGCTCGGACCCCCGCACAGCCATTCATGAGGCCGCTATCCAGCGATTCCGGCCGATCCTGCTCACCAGCCTCACCACCTTCGGTGGGCTCGCTCCCCTCATGTTCGAAACCTCCCGACAGGCCAGGATGATGATACCCATGGCCATATCACTGGGCTTCGGCATCCTCTTCGCACTCGGTATCACCCTGGCCATCGTCCCCACCCTTTACATGACAGTCACCGATATCCAGCGGTTGTTCCGACAAGAATCTTAGCCTGCATTTCTCACAGAGCAATGACACAAATCACGATAAACGGTTTCAGGATAAAAAGTTAGCAGTATGAATTGAATTGTATCATTTTACCACGTTGGAAAACAATTCTAATAAACAACGTCTCGCCCTATGGGCAAGGCTCCAGCGGCGCATCTGCTTTGTCAGGCTACGCTTCGCGTATAAGAATACTGTTACGCTTGCTTTCCGCGCATCTGCGCCACTGGACCCCTGAGAGAAAAGCAGGATGATTTGTATCCAGTTGCGTTTATCTCAGGGTATAATTCCCGGACATCGCCGTTCCGTTCGTCGCCAGC
>CAYLPL010000201.1:0-3245 GCA_964385545.1 uncultured Clostridia bacterium
CGAGGTTCTCGCGGGCAAAGACAAGGGTAAGCGAGGAGAGATCCTCCGAGTCATGCCCCGCGAAAACCGAGTACTGGTGGACGGCATAAATATGGTGAAAAAGCATCAAAGACCTACCAGGGAGATGATGCAGGGCGGGATAGTGGAACAGCCGGCCCCCATAGATGCCTCGAACGTCCAGATAGTGTGTAGAAACTGCAAAGAGAAGGCTCGTACGGGTATGCGTATTCTCGCCGACGGACGGAAACAACGATATTGCAAGAAATGTGAAGAGATAATCGACCGGTGAGGAGGTGGATCCAGTGAGCACTCTTCGAAAGCAGTACCAGACGGAAGTCATTCCCGAGATGATGGAGGAGTTCGGTTACGATAGCGAGATGCGCGTTCCCCGCATAGAGAAGGTCGTCGTCAACATGGGGATCGGGGACGCCAGGGACAACCCGTCGTCTCTGGAATCCGCCGTCAATGAGATGGCCATAATCACCGGTCAGCGCCCTATAGTAAACCGCGCCCGCAAGTCGGTGTCCGCATTCAAGATTCGCGAAGGAGATCCGGTTGGATGCAGCGTTACCCTCCGTCGCGAGCACATGTGGAGCTTCTTGTCGCGGCTGACCAACGTGGCGTTGCCCCGCGTACGTGACTTCAGGGGATTGAACCCGGATGCCTTCGATGGCAGGGGCAACTATTCCCTGGGTTTGAGAGAACAGGCCATTTTCCCCGAGATTTCCTACGACGAGATAAACGAGATACGTGGAATGGATGTCACGATAGTAACTAGCGCTGAAACCGATGAGGAAGCCAGGTATTTGTTGCGACGTCTCGGTCTTCCGTTGCGAGGTGCCGATGCTTCGCAGGTGTAGTCGGGTTAAACCCGGGAAGGAGGAGTAGCGTGGCCAGGAAAGCCCTGATAGAGAAGTCCAAGCGCGATCGGAAATTCAGTACCCGCGGCCGTAACCGGTGTAAGATCTGCGGGCGTCCCCGGGGTTATATTCGGCAGTTCGGGCTGTGCCGTCATTGTTTGCGGGATCTGGCCCATCGAGGCGAGATTCCCGGAGTTAAGAAGGCCTCCTGGTAATCCCGGACGAGGTGAAGGAGGGAGGTTGGATCTATGAGTATGACAGATCCCATTGCGGATATGTTGACGAGAGTGAGGAATGCGAGCGCCGCCCGACACGAGCGAGTGGATATTCCCGGCTCGAAAGTGAAGTGGGCGATCGCCGAGATCCTTAAGCGCGAGGGTTACGTCAAGGACGTATCCTGGATAGATGATGACAAGCAGGGTGTTGTCCGCGTCTACCTTAAGTACGGACCGGACAAGCAGCAGATTATTAGTGGTATGAAGCGCATTTCAAAACCCGGCCTTCGCATTTATGTCGGCAAAGATGACGTGCCCCGGGTCCTCGGAGGTCTCGGAATTGCGATCATGTCCACTTCGCGAGGCATCATGACCGACAAGGATGCGAGAAGTCAGGTCATAGGCGGCGAGGTAATGGCGTACGTGTGGTGAGCGAAGGTTCGTTCGAGGAGGTGTAAATCATGTCCCGAGTGGGGGAGAAACCTATCGACATTCCCGACGGTGTCAAAGTTGGACTTTCGGGAAGCTCGGTGAGCGTGTCGGGCGTCAAGGGTGATCTGAACATGGAGGTTCCCCAGGGTATCGGCGTGACCGAAAACGATGGCGTCGTACTTGTCGAGCGAAAGAGAAACGACAGGAAGACCCGTTCCTTACACGGTCTCATCCGTACGCTGGTGGCCAACATGATTCACGGTGTATCGCAGGGCTTTTCCAAGGCACTAGTAATCCACGGAACGGGTTATCGTGCCGCGGTTTCCGGTAACAGTCTGAACCTGACGATGGGATACTCACATCCGGTAACCATAGAGGTACCGGAGGGCATCGAAATAGAAACGCCCAGTGCGACGCGCATTGTGGTCCGTGGAGCAGATAAACAGCTGGTGGGCCAGGTCGCAGCGGACATTAGAAGCGTTCGACCCCCCGAACCGTACCATGGGTTCGGAATCCGTTACGACGGTGAGCGGGTCAGGATGAAGGAAGGCAAGTCCGCCGCTTCTGCGGGCTGACCCAAGGGAGGCAGTAGTGATGAGTCGAAACGAGGAGCGCCGCCGGCGCCACTTGCGGGTAAGGAAGAAAGTGTCCGGTACTGCCGAAAAGCCCCGGCTGTCAGTATTCCGGAGCTTAAAGCACATCTACGGACAGCTTATCGATGATGCTACGGGTCATACATTGGCCTCTGCTTCGAGCCTGGATCCCGAGATTCGGGAAACCGATCTCTCGGGACGTGAGAGGGCGACGCGCGTCGGAGAGGTATTGGGCGAACGTGCCCTCGCCAATGGTATCGATAAGGTCGTCTTTGACCGCGGAGGATACAAGTACCACGGGCAGATAAAAGCTTTGGCCGAGGGTGCCCGAGAAAAAGGCCTCAAATTCTGAATCAAGGGGAAGGGAGTGGATTATGGCACGTCAATCTAGAGGCTCGCAGCGTGACGATTCTATTCAAGAGCGAGTAGTGGACATTAATCGCGTTGCCAAGGTCGTTAAGGGCGGCAGGAGATTCAACTTCACGGCGGTAGTGGTCGTCGGCGACGGTAACGGCCGCGTTGGTGTGGGTATGGGCAAAGCCCAGGAAATACCCGCGGCCATAAACAAGGGTGCGGACCGTGCCCGCAAGAGCATGGTCGATGTCGCCGTGCAGGGTACTACGATACCCCACGAGGTCTTGGGTGCCTTTTCCGCCAGCCGCGTGCTCATGAAGCCGGCCTCCGAAGGTACCGGCGTAATTGCCGGCGGGCCCGCCCGCGCTGTGTTGGAATTGGCAGGGGTTCGTGATATACTCACCAAGTCGTTGGGCTCCAATAATCCTGCAAATTTGGCCCGGGCCGCTCTCGAGGGACTTAGAGAATTACGCAGTCCTCGCGAGGTGGCTCGGCTTCGCGGTGTCGACGAAGAACATCTGGCTACACAGTAATCGTGAATCGTAGGAGGTGGCGGCTTTGCCAAAGATACACGAGTTGCGTCCCACTCCGGGCTCCAAGACCGGTCGCCGACGCGTAGGTCGCGGTCGCGGATCGGGAATGGGCAAAAAATGCGGTCGCGGAACTAACGGACAGAACTCACGAAGTGTCGGCGGGGTCAGGCCCGGTTTCGAAGGTGGGCAGATGCCGCATCAGCGTCGGTTGCCCAAAAATCGCTTTACCAATGCTCCCCTTCGCGCCCCCTTTTCGGC
>CAYLPL010000202.1:0-3245 GCA_964385545.1 uncultured Clostridia bacterium
TCGGCACCTTCTTGCAGCTTGCGAAGGAGGAAACCGCTCGCCTTCGGGTGAACCGTGGGCCAGAAGGGGATATCGGTCCGTTGACACCCGAGGGCGCCGGAGGGAGGATCAGGGCTCAGATACGGGATGCCGTCAATAAGGGTGCCCGGATCGTGGCGGGCGAAGGGGATCATGATAACGGTCGCCCCTTCGGCGACAGGGAGATGTCGCCCCATATTCTGGCGGATGTGCATCACGGAATGACCGTGATGACCGAGGAGACTTTCGGCCCGGTTATGCCCGTAATGGCGTTCTCCGATGATGAAGAGGCCATCGCTTTGGCAAATGACAGCCAATATGGCCTGGGTGCCAGCGTATGGACTCGCGATTTGCGCCGGGGACACCGCATGGCGGCCAGGCTGCGGGTGGGAAGCTGCGGCGTAAACGAGGTAGTGAGAAACGTCGGGGTCCCCGATCTACCCTTCGGTGGTGTCGGGGGAAGCGGTCTCGGTCGCTATCACGGGCCCGAGGGTCTCCGTAGTTTCTCGAACACCAAATCCGTCGTCATCCACCGACCCACAAAGAAGCGGGAAATCAACTGGTTTCCCTCACCGCCCGGAGTTTACCACGACCTGGTGAGATATCTGCAGTTACGCTTCGGGAAGCTACCTTACTGGGATAAGCTGGGCATCCTGGTTGACCTGGTGCGCGATCAATTCGGCAGGAGGGGAGACTGAGGTGGAGGAACTCTTTGAGCCTACTGCCCACAATGCGCTATTTGTTCTGGTCACCTTGCTTTGGTGGGCGGAGTTCATCATTTTCCCCTCCCGGATGTCGTCGCGGCCACAAAGAGAGGGAAAACGAAGCTACCGGCTCATATTCCTCGCGGTGTCTTTTACCGTGGCGAGTAGCCTGTTGCTTTATTCCATGGGCATCGGAAGCATTGCGGCGACCCTAGCGCCGGTGGCCCGTACCCTGGGGCTTGCGATATATACTTCCGGTTTGATCCTGCGTTACTGGAGCTCCGTGCTGCTGGGTCGCGAGTTTACGCGTGGGATAAATGCGAGCGATCAATTGCGGTTGGTGGGCGATGGTCCCTATCGTATCCTGCGGCATCCCCTGTATCTCGGCTTGCTGCTGCTGACACTGGGGGTACCGACTTTCTTGGGGAACTTCTTAGGTTTAGCCGTCGGATTCGTGGTGATGTTCGTATCCTTGTCGAGGCGGATCGAGGTCGAGGAGAAACAACTGTTGGCAACCCTGGGTGAAACCTACGCCGAGTGGATGCGAGGGCGCTATAGGTTATTGCCCTTCATCTATTGAGGGGAGAGGGGAGCGAATTGGATAAGGATTCGGTTGTAGTTATTGGAGCGGGTCTCGGAGGACTAAGCGCTGCCGTATCGCTCGCGGCGTCGGGGCATCCGGTCGTCGTGTTGGAGAAGAACAGACATTTCGGGGGAAAGCTCAACGAATTGGAGGATGAGGGCTTCCGCTTCGACCTGGGACCATCGATACTCACCATGCCATGGGTATTCGAAGACCTGTTTCGCCGGGCCGACAAGGAGTTCGGTGATTACGTCGAGATAAGAAGGCTACCTTTGGAGTGGCGCTCCTTTTTCGAGGACGGGACCGTGCTGGACTTGCACTCCGACCTGGACGAAATGTCCGGCCCGGGTTCGCCCCTCACAGCAGAAGACATCGCCTCTCTCCGGGACTACATGGATTACAGTCGGCGTATGTATGAACTCGCCGAGGAGGGGTATTTTAGGGCCGGTCTCGATACCATGCGGGAAGTAGTTGGACACTACGGTTTGATCCGGGCGTTGCGGGGGTTCGACGTCTTTTCCACCGTCGACGATGTCGTCTCCAACTACATAGGCAATCCCTATCTTCGTGACGTGCTGAATTTCTTCGTTAAATACGTCGGCTCGTCGCCATATCGAGCACCGGCGGTATTGAACCTGCTTCCCTACGTACAGAATGAATTCGGGCTGTGGTACGTAGAGGGAGGTCTCTATCGCCTGGCGGAAGGGATATACCGGCTCGCCCGGGAATTGGGCGTCGAATTCCGATTCGAAGAGAGGGTAATCGAGGCCGCCTTCGAATCGAAAAGGTTGATTTCCGTGACCACCGATAGGGGTGGGACGTACCGGGCCGACCGTTTCATCTCCAACCTGGAGGTCATTCCCTTTTATCGGGAGATCACGGGTGAAGAACGAAACGAGTTGGACAATTACGCTTCGTTTGAACCCAGCTGTTCCGGGTTCGTCCTTCACCTGGGGGTTGCTCGAGAATATCCCCATCTCGCCCATCACAACTTCTTCTTCTCCGATGATCCGGTGACCCATTTTCGCAGCGTTTTCGAGGATTATACCCTGCCCGAGGATCCGACCATCTATCTGGTCGCGACCACCAGGACGGATCCCACTACGGCACCCGCGGGACACGAAAACATCAAGATACTTCCCCACATACCCCATCTCGGGGAGAGGGCGTTTTCTGACACCGAGCGAGCGGCATTCGAGGATATCGTCCTGGACAAGCTGGAGCGAATGGGTTTGCACGGTTTGCGCGAAAACACCGTATACCGTGACGTTTGGTGGCCCGAGGATATCCGGGACATGTACCGCTCCAACCGCGGTTCCATCTACGGAGTGGTCTCCGATGTCGAGAAGAACCGCGGATTCAAGGCGCCCAAGCGCAGCTCGCTGTATTCTAACCTATTCTTCGTCGGCGGTTCCGTGAATCCCGGCGGCGGTATGCCCATGGTAACCCTGTCGGGACAGATGGTCGCGGACATGATCGACGAGTCTCGATCTTAAGTCCTCGGGAACGTCTCCAGGGAGTCCTCGATTTGGGCTAGCCCGCCGCCCGCGGGGCTCTCTCGCCGCCTACCCTTTTAGGACGGGCGGGACCCGGAAGCCGGTGATTAGTTCGAAGGAATGCGCCAATTGAATAAGTCTCGGTTCCTCGAACGCACGTGCCGTGAACGTTATTCCCAGGGGCTTGCCGGTTTCGTCATATCCTCCCGGTACCGTTATGGATGGGTAACCCGCCCTGGCTGCCGGTCCCGCACCCAGGTGGTCGGCGAACACCAGGGCGTCGAGCTGCCGCTTTTGCATCACCCGATCGATGCCTTCCCGACCAAATCGTAGCAGATCGCGTCTGCGGGCCAGGATGTACGCGGATTCCGTAAGGGTGCCACCGGCGGTCTCCGATCTTTGCAGCAGGATTTGTCCGTAGCGCAAAGTCCTACGGGAGTTTTC
>CAYLPL010000203.1:0-3226 GCA_964385545.1 uncultured Clostridia bacterium
GCGTAGCATGCGACGTGCAGCACGGCGTCGGGGAAACAAGACGGGAGAGGATATCGAAGCTCTAGCGGATCATGATCCCCGAGGCCTTACGGCGCCGGCGCACGTCATCGAGTTAGGAGCTCCTTCGCGAACTCCTAATCCTGTTATAGTCATCAAGCAGGCGCCCTATTTCGGTGCTGGTAATCACCGCGCCTTCGTCGTTCGGTTTATCCACGAGAGACGGCGGCAACCGGTCTTCCTCCCGGGAAATGCCTTCCCTGTGATTGAATGCACGGGTGCGCTCAGTAATGTCGTTGGCTAGTCGTTGCAGCTCTTCCTTTTCCAGGTGCATCCCCGTCGACCCCGCAACGAGGTCGGCCAATTCATCCCACCCAAAGAAATCACGGAAGAAACGACACAAAACGAGCGAGTCAAAGAGCGCAGCGCGATCCTCGTAATCTATGTGGAGCTCCGCCTTACCTTCCACGGCCTGCGGATCTATCTCACCTGTTAGCTCCGCCTTGTAGAATGTACCGCGCAAGTGGCAGGCGCCCCGCGCCGATGTCGCATACGAGAGGCCCATGCCCTTCAATACGCGAGGGTCAAACCCTGCGGGTTCGAGCCCCTTCACATGAACGGCAAGGTCTTCCAAATCCAGCGTTTTCGCAGCCGCCTTGATACCGTCGGCAAGAGTGTCGCCGAACCCCCGGCGGTGGGCAATCATGTGAAATAGCTCGGCCATACGGTCGGGTTGGTTGTATTCGAGAGCAAACTCCGACTTTCCGCGCCGGTAGGCCTCTATCGCGAAAGCCGAAAGGTTCCCTGCCGTCATTGTGTCCATACCAAGGCGGTCACAAATGTCGTTAAGAAAGACGACTTCCTCGAGAGTATCGAGGCAGTTCAGCCCACCAAGAGCATAAATGGTTTCATACTCGGGGCCCTCTATTTGAAGTCCGTGGTGGCGTCCTTCCTGTATCGTAGAGAGCTTGGTGCACTGCAGGAAACAGTTCGGACATCCGTGTCGCTTGACTTCAAAGTGCTCCTGCATGTATTCAGCGGAGAGGTTCTCCCATCCGTTCAAATACCCGGATTGCCAGTATCGGTTTGGGAAGCACTTCTGACTATTTGTGACGGAGACTTGGTTGGGCGTGCCGAACTTCTGATACACCTCCGTCGCTTTGGCTCCCTTTCCCTTTTTCGCCACCGTCGAGATAACTCGTCTGAGCAGTGCGGGGTCCGCATACTCCGGCCTTTTCTCACCGGCAAATGAGATGCCTTTTACGTTTTTGGAGCCCAGTACGGCCCCCAGTCCCCCGCGTCCGAGGCTCCGCCATCGATCGGACTTGATGGATGCACAAACCACCCCGTTCTCCCCACTGGGACCTATGACCATCGCCCGGGCACCGTCACGAGATTCCGAGAGTAGTGCCTCTTCCGTCTCGTACGTCTCCGCCCCTTGCCATCGCCGAGCATCCTCGAACGTCACACCTTCTTCACTGAACTTGAGAAAGCACAGATAGGGGCTCTTCCCCTCCAATACGATGACGTCCACGCCGCATCCCTTAATCCGGGGAGCAGCGCTACCGCCGCAGTAGGATTCTCCGTATCCGCCGGTGGCCGGGCTCTTTGAAAATACCGAGAAACGGGACTGACTCCATACATTGGTGCCGGTTATCGGACCCACGGTTATGATGAACCGGTTGGAAGGAGAGAACGGACTCACACCCACCGGGTTCTCGCGTTCCAGATAGTGTATTCCGAGCCCCTTACCACCGAGGCCGGAGGTGAGCACCTCATCCGGGATCTCCTCGTAGCGATACGTTTGTGCGTCTAGGTCCACCCTAAGCAGCGTATTGAAGTAGCCCTTCATATCCCGGCTCCTCTGTGTAGTTTCATCCGGCCTTCTGGGCACAACCACATGCGTTTACGGCTCCTCATTGACCGAGAGCATCACCTTGATTACCTCGCTCTGGTGCTCATCGATATACTCATAGGCTTCCCCGAATTGCTCCAGTGAAAAGTGATGCGTAATGAGTTCGTCCGAATTGATCCTACCGTCGGCGATCAGCTCGATGGCCCGATGGAAATCCGGGCGACGATACACCATTACACCGACCAGATCGATCTCCCGGCGTTGTAGTTTCGGAATCTCAAGTGGTACAGCCTCTTTGAAGTTGGCAACAACCACCAACGCGCTACCGCCTCGTGCGGCCTCGACTGCTTGATCCAGCGTCGTTCTCGCCCCGGCGCAGTCAAAGATCACATGAGCTCCGTCCGGTCCGAAGTACTCGCTTACCGCCGTTGCCAGGTCGGTTTTTCCCATGTTTACGGTGTGGTCGATCCCGCACCGCTTCGCTCTCTCCAGACGAGCGTCCTGGATGTCGGTAATCATAACTCGGCGTGCCCCCGTGTTCTTGGCAACCTGTGCTACCAGGTTCCCGATTACCCCAGCGCCCAAAACCACTACGTCCTTTCCACCGATGTTACCTGCTCTTCGAATTGCCGCAGTTGCGACAGACGTCGGCTCAACAAGTGCGCCGCGATCGTATGAGGTATCCTGCGGTAACTTCAGCACCTTGGCGGCGTCGATGGCAAAGTACTCGGTTGCCATACCGTCCTGATGAACGCCGAGTACTTTCAGGTCTTCGCAAACGTTATAGTGTCCTTCCCGGCACGGTCGGCACGAGCCGCATGAAACGAGTGGTTCCACCGTGACCTTGTCTCCAACGGAAAATCCATCAACTGCTTCTCCCACCTTTTCGACTCTGGCGGATATCTCGTGTCCCTGGACGAGCGGAAACGTCATGTATTTGTGCTTTCCGTGGAGAATCTGCATGTCGGAACCGCATATGCCTACACGCATAATCCGCAAAAGAAGCTGGTGATCGGCCATGGTTGGAATAGGAACGTCCCGACACTCAATGGTGGCCGGTCCCTTTGACACTACTTGTAACACTGTGGGATCCTCCGTTCTTGCCTACAGGCCTTGGCCGGTCGCCTCGATTTCTTCCCGAATCCGGGCCAGTCGCTCGTCTCGTTCAGCCGCGAACCTCTTGATGCCCTCCAGCACCCATTTGGGCGAGAGGTGTGCCTCATCTATTACCTCGTCCAGGGTTCCGCCGGTCCGCCACCGGTTATCGAAGTCCGAAGAGAGGGCGTAGTCTTCGGAAACCGAATTGAACAACCATTCAGACATGCGCTTGCGGGCCTGTGTCGTGATAACTGTCGAGTCTGCTCGATCCCTAGG
>CAYLPL010000204.1:0-3216 GCA_964385545.1 uncultured Clostridia bacterium
ACATCCGTATCTCGAACCGCATTGCGCACGGACGTCGCCAGCTGTCGCAATACTCGATCGCCCTCCAGGTGTCCCAGGCGATCGTTGACCTTTTTGAAATCATCGAGATCAAGTATCGAGAGCGTCAACGGGGTGTTGTATCGGCGAGCATACCGTATCCCGCTGTCCAACTCCTCGTTGAACTTATTGCGATTGTAAACACCCGTCAACGAATCTAAGGTAGCGGCGCGAAAGAGATCTCTTCGGGCCAAAAACTCGCGGCGGCGGGCGACCGCCAACGTGTAGGATGTTGCGGCATTCAACACGATAACCACCGCGAGGTAAACGGCCGAGGCCGAAAACTCCCCGGCGGGGAAATCGGCCCGGTGCGCGACGGCCGCGAGCACGAAGGCCGTCCCCAACCCGGAGGCGATCACCACCCTGTTGATCCAGCGATTGGGCATTATGAAGATGATCATGATCATCACGATGGCTCCCAGGGTATGTATCAAGAGATCGGGTGTTTCGTATCTGGAAAATATCAGCACGAAGGACGTCCCCGCGAGGATCTCTAGCACCGAGAACCACAACCTGGCCTCGGGTCTGCATTGGGAGCGCGCGATGCAAAGGTAAAATGCGAACGCAGCCGCCGCAACAACAATCCGGGTGATCCCCATAAACCACCTCGACGCGGGGGCGGGATTGAGAAGGTAATCGGGTATCGCGAAAAGCACATACAATGTCGCCAACGCGAGAACCAGGGGACGGACGTGCTCCAATGCCTCGTCAAATTCCAGCGCGAAGTACTCTTCCTCCAGCCGGGGATTGGCAAACTCGCCACCTTTTAGGATCGCCGGCTCATCTATTCGGGCACTCGCCTTGATTGGATCCTCTCCGAAAAAGTCCATGATCCGCTAAATTCAACGGATCACCCGTACTTCCTGCTATATACACCAACTCGGGGCTGAGCCCCGGGATGGATCCAAAAACTCGCGGCGCTGTGCTACACTGTTCGAGGATGCGGTGGAGTGATCGTTCGAACATCTCGCACTCCACCAAAGACAAAGGAGGCAATTGAAGACATGACACAAGGATTCGCAGTAAGCGTATATGATGCAACGTACCGGGATATACAGCGCACCATCGGCGACATTTTCGAAAGCTTCGAGATAGATCTCACCGGCAAGCGCACCCTGATAAAACCCAACGCGCTGAGCGAGCGAGAGCCGGAGCAGGGCGCCAACACCCACCCGGATGTATTGCGCGCGGTGATCGAAGCGGCAAAGCGCGCGGGTGCCGCGGAGGTCATGGTGGCGGACAACCCGGGTCAGGCCAATTACGGTGTCATCGCCGACCTCTTCAGCACCAACGGACTCGGAGAGGCGGCCGGGGAGCACCTGCGCAATTTTGGGATAGGTTTAGTGCGCCGCAATCTGCCTTCCCTCCCTGACGAAGACCTGTATTTCCCGCAATTGTTGTTCGACGCTGACTACGTAATAAACGTACCGAAGCTTAAAGTGCACCCGGGCACCGGTCTTACCTGCGCGATCAAAAATACCTTCGGCTACCTCGCCGGTGCCCAGAAGGCACACTTGCACGTGATAGCCGAAAACCGCAGGCACTTCGAGACCATCCTGTCCGATGTTTACGATCTCAGGCGCCCCGATTTGAATATCGTCGACGGGATACTGGCGGTCGAGGGCAGGGCAAAACTGGGTACCAATTTGCGCTATTTGTCAAAGGTGCTCGCCTCGAAGTCGGGGGCGGCGGTCGACGTGGTTGCGGCCAGTATTCTAGGCCTTGATCCCACGAACCTCTATCACGTGACGTACGTGGCGGAACGCGAGGGCGTACCGCTCGATCCGGAAAAGCTCGAAATCCACGGTCAGTGGCAAACAGCACCGGACATCTCACTGCCGACGGGCTTCAATGCCGGTGAAACGCGGCCCGAGGCTGCCGCGAGTCCGGGCCTTTTGGAATCCGCTTCCCGCAAGATCCTCGTGCTCGACGAAGAGGCCTGCGACGGATGTGGCCTCTGCGCCGAAGAATGCCCTACCGACGCCCTGACCATGGTGGATGGTCTCCCCTCCATGAACCAAGAGCTGTGCGTCAGTTGCTTCGCCTGCATGGAGGCATGTGGTCCCAAGGCTATCGAGCTGGATCCCATCTACCCCGCCTGACGGACGCACCTTTCGGTCCGATATCCCCCGCGGATATCGGACCACCTCTTCCGATAGGATATCTCCTCCCCGCCTAGAAGCTTGCCAGGGCAACCATCTTTCCGGAATCGAACGCGGACGGGAAAACGCCGCCCGAAACCGGGGGAATATCCCGCAACCGGGGAAGGAGAATTGACGTGGAATTTGACCCCAGAGAAGACTACTCGCGGTACATGTGGGCTCCGTATACGCAGATGGGAGACCTGGCCGAGGACGAGCCGGTGGTGGCAGTCACGGGCAGCGGGGCCAGGATCGTCGACTCACTGGGCCGCGAGTTCATAGACGGACATGCCGCCCTGTGGCTCGCCAACGTGGGTTTCGGGCGGTCCGAAATCGTGGATGCCGCCGAAGAGCAAATGAGGCGTTTGAGCTGGTTCCCCTCCTTCGGAGGAATGTCGAACGAGACCGCCATTCGCCTGGCAGCTCGCCTGGTCCAGCTTACCGAAACGGAGGGAATGTCGCGCGTCTTCTTCTCCTCGGGCGGCTCCGAAGCGAACGAAACAGCTCTAAAAATTGCCCGCCAATACTGGAAACTCCGGGGACAACCGGGAAAATTCAAAGTCCTGGCCCGGCAAAAAGCCTATCACGGCGTGACCTTCGGGGCCCTTAGCGCGACCGGCGGCACCGCCAACAGGAGACTCTTCGAACCCCTCGTGCCCGGGTTTAGACATGTGGCGCCTCCCTACTCGTAGCGTTGCCCCTACGGACTGCAATATCCGGATTGCAGTCTTGCCTGTGCCGAGGAACTGGAGCGCACGATCGCCTTTGAGGATCCGGATACTGTTGCCGCCTTCATAGCCGAACCGGTCATGGGGGCTGGTGGTGTGATAATACCTCCCGAGGGATATCTGGAGCGCGTCGCACAGATCTGCCGGCGTAACCACGTACTTTTCATCGCCTACGAGGCTATCACCGGTTTCGGCCGTACCGGCGAGATGTTCGGCGTACGCAACTGGGACGTAAAACCGGAGATCATGGTCTTTGCCAAGGGCACGACCTCAGACTACTATCCCCCGGG
>CAYLPL010000205.1:0-3211 GCA_964385545.1 uncultured Clostridia bacterium
CAACGTTTGCTCGTGGTGCAGGCCGGGGGCGAGGGACCCACGCGGCTATGTCCACAGGTGGTGGGTAGCTCGAATGGTCCACGCGCTGCGGAACGTTTTTTGGAGCGTTATCGCGGGGCGGGTGGTAAGTTGCCCCTGTCCGTTAACGTGGCCATCTTCACTGTCGCGGCGGCTCGACGTTTCTTCCAAGCGGGTGCTGACCGCCTGGGTTTGGCGCTCGATGCCGCCACGCCGGATCTCTTCGAGCGCCACAAACTGGATCGACCCGGAGCCTGGGAGGAAAGAATGCAGTTACTGGAAGACCTCGCCCGATGCTATCCCGGCCAAATCTCCACGCATTTCATAGCTGGCCTGGGAGAGACGGAAGAGGAGATGGTGCGCGCCATGTATCGCGCCATCGCCTCCGGCATCACTGTAGCCCTTTTCGCCTTTACCCCGGTCCGCGGGACCCTCTTGGAGCACCGATCACCGCCCGATTTGGCATTCTATCGTAGAATGCAGCTGGCGCGGTTTCTCATGCAGGAGCGGGGAGCGCGTCCCGAGGATTTCCGGTTCGGCAGGGGCGGGATCGAAAGTCTCGGCATCGACGTGGGCATCGAAGATCTCGCGCTGGCATTTCGTACCTCCGGATGCCCCGATTGTAACCGCCCCTATTATAATGAGCGACCCGACGAGACTCCCTACAATTATCCCCGTCCCTTGGAGACCTCGGAGGTCGTCGAGGCAGCCCGGTCGACGGGGATATTGGACGTGGGTTCCGCAGGCTTAAAAGAGGTGAACGCCGGTGAGTGAGATCCGCGATACTTCGTGGAGGCTGATAATCGACGAGGCGATGCCCGCCGCCCAGAACATGGCACTGGATGAGGCGCTCCTCAACTCCCATTCCGCCGGCGACTCACCCCCGGTACTCAGGCTGTATCGGTGGCACCCGGGCGCCATCTCCATAGGGTATTTCCAATCCTTCGGACGCGAAGTGGACGAAGAAGCCTGCCGCGCTCGTGGTTTCGAGTGGGTGCGGAGGATGACCGGGGGACGCGCCGTCTTGCACCATTTGGAGCTGACGTACGCTGTGGTGATATCAGAGAAGATCCTGCCCGGTTCCGTGATGGAAACCTACGGCGCGATAAGCCAGGGTTTGGTCGCCGGTCTAAGGAGACTGGGGATGCGGGCGGAACTTTCCGAGGCCCCGCCCCCGACCAGAAGATCCCTGTCTCGCCTGTCGGCGGCGTGCTTCGATTCGACTACCCCATCCGAGGTGACATCGGACGGAAGGAAGATCGTCGGCAGCGCCCAGGGACGGGCGAGGGGAGTGATCCTGCAACACGGATCGGTTCCGATCAAGCTCAATCGAGAGGACGTAGTCGACTGCCTCAATCTGGGAGAACGTCGCGAGGCTATCCTGCGCATCCTGCAGACCAAGGCGGGTTCCGTATCGGAGGCCCTCGGTCGCGAGGTGGGCTTCGATGAGGTCGCCTCCGCTCTCCGGGGGGGATTCGAGGAAACCATGAGGATAGAGTTTGCCGAAATCGGGTACAGCCGGGATGAGTTGCGAGAGGCGGAACGATTGAGTGCCGAGAAGTATTCCACCGAGCAATGGAATCGCGCGATCAGGTAATTGGAGGTTTGCCATGGGTGAATTGACCGTTGCAGATGTAAAGAATCACAAATACCAACTGACCATTTTGGGAGCGGGACCCGGCGGCTATACCGCCGCAATTCGGGCGGGACAGCTGGGAGTCGACGTCTTGTTGGTCGAGGGCGAATACATTGGAGGTACCTGCCTGAATTGGGGATGCATTCCCACCAAGGCCATATATCGCAGCGCAGAAGTCCTGGAGGATATCGGCGATGCCGACGAGCTGGGCCTGAAGGTGGCAGAGGTCGGGGCCGATTTCCCCGCCATCATGCGTAGAAAAGACGAAGTGGTTACGGGACTTCGATCCAACGTTAGCAAACTACTGGAGCAAAACGGCGTGGACATCCTCGCGGGTCACGGATACCTCGCAGAAGACGGTGCCCTGAGAGTCTCTACTCCCGATGGTGAGGCAGAAATCGATACCGAAAGGCTCCTTTTGGCCGTGGGCTCCGTCCCCAGCAAACCGCCGATCCCGGGATTGGATTTGCCCAACGTCATGGATTCGAGGGGTTTACTCTCCCTGGAGGAATTACCCGAGAGCATGGTGGTGATCGGCGGCGGTATCATCGGAATGGAGTTCGCCTCGATTTTCGCCGCCCTCGGATGCGATGTGACCGTGCTGGAGATGCTGCCGACGCTTTTGCCCACGATCGAAGATGAGCTGGCGCGAAGGATGAACCCGGTGCTTCGCAAACGAGGTATCACCGCCTACACCAAGGCCACCGTGAAATCCGTCGAGCAGAGCGGCGATGGCCTGGCGGTCAACTACGAGCGCAAGGAGAAGGCTGGACGGATAGAGACCGACTTGGTCCTGGTGGCTACGGGACGGGCGCCGAATACTCGAGATCTCCCGCTCGACGCCCTGGGCATCGAACACGAGCGGGGTGCGATAAAGGTCGACGAGGCCATGGTTACCTCCAATCCACGCTTTTTGGCCATAGGTGACGCCGTAGCCCGCATGATGCTGGCTCACGTTGCGTCTTCGGAAGCCCTCGTGGCCGTTGAGAATGCCTTCGGTGGGGGTCGGGATCCCGTCAATTACCGCGCCGTGCCCAGTGTCGTCTTCACCCTTCCGCCCGCCGCCTCGGTCGGTCTATCCGAATCCGACGCCAGGGAGGAATATTCCGAAGTGCAAGTCGCCAAATTCCCCTTCGGTGCCCTGGGGAAGGCGGTATCCCGCGGCCGAATCGATGGCCTGGTCAAGATGGTATCCGATGGGAGCTCCGGCGAGATCCTGGGACTTCACGTGTTCGGCGACGGGGCAGCGGACCTGGTTCACGAGGGAGCTTTGGCCATACAGCACGGTCTGACCGTGCGAGATCTGGCGCACACGGTGCACGCCCACCCGACGCTTTCCGAAGCAGTCATGGAGGCCGCCCACGTCGGTGTGGGGGCGCCCATTCACGTGGTGAAACGCTGAAGCGGATGTGCAGAGTACGGATGGTTAGAAAGGGTGTAAGGAGTATGCTCGAGGAAATCAGGAGAGTCGACCCCGAGATTTACGGGGCCCTTCAAAATGAACGGGATCGCCAGCGCAACGGGTTGGAACTCATCGCCTCGGAGAACTTCGTCAGC
>CAYLPL010000206.1:0-3202 GCA_964385545.1 uncultured Clostridia bacterium
CATCTAACGGGACACGCATAGCATCCCCCGCGCCCGACGGAAATGGTCTCCTCCATCGTCTCGCCGCTGATTTTCTCGTAACCATCGAAGGAACCATCGCGGAAGTTGTGCGTGGGCAGCATACCTCCGGCGTTAAGGTTGCTCACCCCCGCCGGCGTACCATACTTGTTCAGGGTTGCTGAAAGCGGATGCTCCATAATATTGCTGGCAGTCCACCGCGCTATCTCTATGACTCTATCTTTATCCACGCACGGCACTTCCTCGGTCCCGCGGGCTACGATGGCGCGTAGATTCTTGGAGCCCATGACAGCCCCCAGTCCTCCGCGGCCATTGGCGTGACGGAGATCGTTGATCACGCAGGCATAACGTACCAGATTTTCGCCCGCGGGACCGGCCTGGAGCACCCGAACTCGAGAATCTTCCCCGCGAAGTTTCTCCTCGACCTCACCGGTAGTCCGACCCCAAAGGTGGTCTGCTGCCCTAATCTCCACCCTCTCGTTTTCGACGTGGAGATAAGAGGGTTCTTGGGCCCGGCCTTTGATCACCAGGGCATCAAAACCGGTCTGTTTCAGCGCGGGCCCCCAAAAACCGCCCGCCTCCGTCTGTCCAATGGTGCCGCTCAACGGGGATTTTGCCACCAGCGAAAAGCGAGGTACAGCCGGCGCCGGGGTCCCGGTCAAAAGGCCAGCTACTGCTATCAGCACGTTCTCCGGGGACAGGGCATCGGTGCCGGGTTCGAGATACTCCAATGCTAGATAGGCTCCGAGCGCCCTGCCGCCGAGATACTTGCGATACACTCCCGGCTTGGGCCGCAAGATGTCCACGGATCCTTCGTCCAGATCAATGATGGCAATCCTTCCTCGAACTCCACCGGGTAGCTCCGACACGAGCTGATCATCCTTTCCCATCGCAATGGTTCAGAGTCTAATCCTGGCAAATTCCCCGATGAAATCGGAGATAAAGGAAGCCACAAGTTCATAGAGCTCGCGCCCGACTTCCGCACTGCTATTGCCTACCGGTACGTTAGGATCTCCTTTCGGGGTAAGCCCAGGTTCGGGCATATCGCCGGTATCCGAGAAGTCTTTTGTCCGTAGCCTTATGTGCACTGGCACGCCGTCGTATTTCAGCTCGTGAGGCGAAATCAGCTCAACGTTCTTGTTGTTTAGGGATTTTGCTACCGGGTTTTTGGCCTTGGTCATGTCCACCAGGGTTTCGTCCATCGCCAGCATCAGAGATGTCTCGATCCAATCGCCGTGGCCGGCCGGACTTCGCTCGGGATCCTTGCTCGCAATGACATCCCACCAGAGAATGGTGGCCGCCAATACGCCTTCCTTGCGTAAATCGTGGCACAACGAATCGAGTGCCCCCATGTTACCCCCGTGGGAATTGACGAAAAGAATGTGGGTCGCTCCATGGAGGAGGAAGTGGTTGATTATCTCGCGCAGATAGGATTTCAGTGTCTCCTGCTTCTGCACCGAAGCCGTACCGCCGAAATCGGAATGATATTCGGCAAAACCATACGGGATCGTGGGTGCGACCAGGCAGTCCTTGCATCTATCCGCGACCATCTTACCCAGCCGATCGGCGACGTAAAAATCCGTCCCCACCGGCATGTGGGGACCATGCTGCTCGACGCTTCCGATCGGTACCACTACCACAGATCCGTTTTCTAGTTGCTTCTGCGCCTTCGGCCAGCTCATACGGGCCAATTCTCTGTTTTCACTCATGTCGATTCAATCCTTTCTTTGAAACTAATTTGCCAACTCCGCAACCGCCAGCATTGGATCGCCCGGATTGGTCGCCAAAGATGTAACTATGAATAGTACCGGTCCATCCGCGGGACTATGTACGTCGGTGATTTTTTCTCCGAACGCATTCCTGACTTCCCCAACTTTCTGCCCCTTTTCCATCTGTTCACCTATCGAAACGTTCCTGTAAAACAATCCCCGGTATTCGGAACGCAGCCACGCCATCCTCCGCAGATCGGATCGGCTGGGATCGGATTTTCCTTCCGCCAGCATCCCCAGATGTGCCAGGGCACTCCGGGTACCGTCCAACAGAATCTGCACGTCTTCTTCCACCAGCAATCCATTGCCACCCGCTTCGGCGAGAATGGCGGGCTTACCCATGGCCGCGGCTGCCGAGTAAGTGGAGCCGACGGTGGTACTGGTGCATACGATGTCGAGCCCGAAGGAACGGGCCAGGTCTTCAGAGGCGGAGTCGACGGACTCATCTCCCACGGCCACGAATGAAGTGAAGGGAACCAATGCCTCTATCATGTCTCCTCCGTGGAAATCCATGTAGTAATCCAACTTACTGAAGACTTCTTCCGTTAGGTGGTGAGCCACTATGTCGCTGAATGTTCCCTTTGCCTTGCCGGGGAAAACCCTGTTCGGGTTCTTACCATCCATAGGGTTTACGTATATCGAACGCGCATAAAAAGCATCGGAATTTACGATGGGAATTAGCACCAAAGCACCCGCTAGATCTTCCGGTGAGAGATCCTTACCCAAACGTATCACGGACTCAATAGAGCAGTATTCGCAACCGTGAATACCGGCAGTAATCCCGACCGTGGGGCCTTCCTTAGAACCATTTAGCAATATAATCGGGATCTTCGTGTCGCCCCACGGCATCGGTACAGTTAACTCGCCCGATACCCTTTCTCCATTTACAGCCTCCAACTCCCCGATTCTTAAGGTACTCACTCTCATTACCTCCGTTCCGGAACTTAACCCATGTTTCTCATCTTGGGATCCAAAGCATCCCTCAATCCATCACCCATCAAGTTGAAGGCGAGGACCGTTATCATGATGGCTATACCCGGCATGGTGGAAATGTGTGGCGCTATGGTTATGAAATTCCTGCCACTGGAAACCATAAGTCCCCATGATGGCTCGGGAGGCTGGACTCCCAGCCCCAAGAAGCTCAATGCAGCCTCGACCATTATGGCGCGGGCCATGAAGAGGGTAGCAAACACGATGACAGGCGCGACAAAATTGGGAATCAAGTGCCTGAGCATGATGCGAGAGATAGATGCACCCATCGCTCGGGCTGCGGTAATGAACTCGCGATCCTTGATCGACACCACCGAAGAACGGACAATCCTGATAAATGATGGAGCTCCCCACAGCCCAACAGCCAAAGTGGTATTGATGGCACTCGAACCCATGGCAGTGACGATGATCAATGCAAGCAACAG
>CAYLPL010000207.1:0-3193 GCA_964385545.1 uncultured Clostridia bacterium
CGGTCTCTTCGACCGGGCCCTCGAGGCTTACTCGGGGCGACCGGGCGACGATATGTCACTGGCCGTGGTGGGTATAGGATCGCGCGAATCTCGCCTGGGAGAGGTGGCGATACGTTCCATTGACATCCAGTTCCCGTTTTGATTCTTCTCCCCGACGATGTCGCCCCACGAGCGCGATCATCGTCGGTCCGTGTGCCTCGGGTAAGACTACCCTCGCCGAGGCGTTGCGGGAGCTGGGTTACGACGCCCAGAGCATGGCCCAGGAGCATTCGAGTATCCGGCGTATGTACGCGCGCCGAGATCGCGATTACCTGATATATTTAGATGTAGGCTACGATGAAATCCGTCGAAGGCGACACATTTTTTGGGGACCAAACCACCTGATGCGACAACGTCGACGTCTTCGCTGGGCAAAGGAGGATGCCGACCTGGTGATCGATACCGACGGTAAGAGGCCCCGGCAGGTCCTGGCGGAGGTACTCGCCTTTATCCGCGAGGGGAGAGAGCCCGATGATTCACGAACTGAACGTAACCCTGGATGACATAAGAGAAGACGAGGAGATCAACTCCTACCTTTTAAAGGGGAATGAATACCTGGGTGAGCTCGGTTACACCGACCACGGTCTTCGCCACGCCCGCTTGGTATCGGACATAGCCACCAACGTGATGATCCGACTGGATAGCGATCCCGTCGAGGTGGAAATGGCTGGCATCGCCGGATACCTCCATGATATCGGCAACCTGGTCAATCGCCGCGATCACGCCACCGCCAGTGGCCTCATGGTCTGGCAACTGCTTCGGGACCGGGATGTTCACCCCGAATATGTGGGGATCATCGCGGGCGCGGTGGGCAACCACGAGGAGGCCTACGGCAAGACTGTCAATCCGGTATCTGCCGCCCTGATCTTAGCCGACAAATCCGACGTGCATCGTTCCCGGGTCAGGGTCAAAGACCCGGCCAAATTCGACATCCACGATCGGGTTAACTACGCCGCGAAGAAGTCCTTTCTCAATGTGGACGCGGACAAACGTACCATCACCCTTCAGGTGCAGGTCGATACGCAGATTTCTCCCGTGATGGACTACTTCGAAATATTCCTCACGCGCATGATGATGTGCCGCAGGGCCGCCGAGTTCCTTGGCCAGCGTTTTGCCCTGCACATTAACGATATGCATCTTCTTTAGGCGCCCCCGCGGGGCCAAGAATTGACACTGCTTCGGAGCCGGGGATATAATTTCCGGGGCATGCAGAGGCATGCAATTGAAGGGGGAGAAGGCCTTTGAGGGCGAGGCGCCGCCGACATCTTATCAATCTGGTCATTTTGGTCTTAGCGATAGCCGTAATAGTCGGCTATTTTGGTTTTTACGATTCCGTTTGGAACCGCATAAACAAGGGTTTAGATTTGGTCGGAGGCATCCATGTAGTTTTGGAGGCCAGGCCTACCGACGATACTCCCGTCACCGAAGAAGCCATGATATCCGCCATGGAGATCATACGTCGGCGGGTGGATGCCATGGGCGTCGCCGAGCCGATGATCTATCGGGAGGGGGAGCGGCGGATAGTGGTCGCGTTGCCCGGGGTGGGAGATCCCGAGATGGCGCTCGAGATGATCGGGCGCACGGCCCGGCTCGAGTTCACCGATGAAGAGGGCAATGTCCTCATTACCGGTGCCTACCTGAATCGGGCGCAGGCCATGATCCAAACGGATGAACGCGGCGTTAGGAGGCCTATCGTTCAGCTGGAGTTCGATGCCGAGGGGCGGGAGATATTCGCCGACGCCACCCGCGAGCAGGTGGGTAATAAGATGATCATCATGCTGGACGACGAAGAGATCCAGGCCCCGGTGGTGCGAAGCGTCATCTCCAGCGGCGAACCGATCATAGAGGGCTACGAATCCCTGGAGGAAGCCCAGCGCGTATCTGTATTACTGAATTCCGGTGCCCTCCCGTTGAATCTTGAACCCCTGCGTCCCAACTTCGTAAGTGCCACACTAGGTGCGGCTTCTATCGAGCAAAGCTGGCGGGCCGCCATCCTGGGAGTAGCCGCGGTGGCCGCCCTGATGATCACCTTCTACCGAGTTCCGGGGGTTTGGGCCACGGCAGCCTTGGGTCTTTACGTAGTCTTGCTTTTGAGCCTTCTGGACGGAATGAACGCGACCCTAACACTGCCGGGTATCGCCGGCATCATACTCTCTATAGGCATGGCAGTGGATGCCAACGTGATCATATTCGAACGAATCAAAGAAGAGGTGTGGCTCGGGGCCACCCCCCGCGCCGCCATAGATAGCGGATTTACCTCCGCTTTCCGCACCATCTTGGACGCCAACGTTACTACCCTCATCGCGGGCGGGGTGCTTTACTGGTTGGCCACCGGTCCGGTCCGCGGATTCGCCGTCACCTTGTCCCTCGGTATCCTGGTGAGCATGTTTACCTCGCTGGTGATCACCCGCTTTGCCCTGGTGCAGATGGCAGCGGCGGGGCTGGTAAGATCGGGACCCGCCTTTTTTGGGCAGGGAGGTGATGCGGCGTGAGGCGCATAACGAGAGTTGTCCGGGGTTTCAGCCTTATGGATAGTCGTCGCTATTGGTTCGGTTTCTCCGCCATCTTGATCGTCATCGGTATGATCAGCCTCGCGTTCCAGGGCCTCAACCTCGGGGTGGACTTCACCGGGGGATCGGTGTTGGAGTTGGATTACAGTTCACCCGTAACCTCCGGGGAAGTGGAGGGGGTCCTGGCAGAATTCGAAGAGATGAGCGGGCACCAGGTGATTCGCATCGGCGAGGCTGAGGCCCCGATCATGCGTATCAAGTCTCCCGCCATCCCCGACGGGGAAGACCGGGAGGAGCTGTACGCGGCGTTGGGTCGACTGGGAGATTACGAGATTTCGTCTATGGATATGGTGTCTCCGGTAATCGGGCGCGAACTCACCAGGAACGGGCTAGCGGCCCTGGCAGTCGCTCTGGTAGGCATGGTCATGTACATAACCGTGAGATTCCAGTTCCGTTTCGCGGCCACCGCGGTGATCACCCTGTTGCACGACAGCCTGATAACCCTGGGGATGTTTTCGCTTCTTAGAGTAGAGGTGGATCAGGCCTTCATCGCCGCCATCCTAACCATAGTGGGTTACTCGGTGAACGATACCATCGTGATCTTCGACAGGATTCGGGAAAACCTCAAGTATCGAACTCGTGGC
>CAYLPL010000208.1:0-3187 GCA_964385545.1 uncultured Clostridia bacterium
CGACTCCGTAATCACGCCCATATCGCTCCGGCCACGGGCGATCGATGGTGTAGGCGGAGATGGTTGGGTAGTCGAAATGATGTTCCCCGCCGCGGTGGCCATGTTGTTGATATTCTCGGCGGTTTTCTCCGGACAGATGATGATGTTCGGCGTAATTAAGGAAAAGAGAAACCGCATAGTGGAAATCCTTTTGTCCTCGATAACTTCCGTAGAACTGCTCGCGGGCAAGCTCCTGGGGTTCGGGCTGCTCGGTCTTCTCCAAATCGGTCTATGGGTAACCGTGGGTTTGGTGACCGTCAATCGGGTTTTCGATCTCTCCACGATATCGACTTCTCCTGCGGATATGATTACATATCTTCTGTACTTCGTTTTGGGATATCTGCTGTTGGCCTCAATGTTTGCCGAATTGGGCGCGACGATGAAAGATGCTGAGGGTGGGGGACAGATGCAGGGTCTGGTCGTTCTCGTTCCCATGGTACCGGTATTTTTGGCGGGAGCTTTGATGACCTCTCCTAATGCCCCCTGGGCGCGGGTATTGAGCCACATCCCACCCTTTATACCCTCGACGGTGCTTTTACGAATGGCCGGCACCGATTTACCGGCTTGGGAAATCATATCCACCTCTTCGGTGTTATCCTTGTCCGTAATAGGTTTCCTCTATTTGAGTGCCCGCATTTTTGAGGGGGGTATTCTGCGCTTCGAGCGAGCGACAAGTCTCAAAGAGGCTGGGCGGATGTTGCTTCGAGAAAAGCGCTGAAGGTGGCGTCGGTAACGAAGGGAAGATGGGAGGAAGGGCCGGGTCCCGAGAATTCGGTCGGGACCCGGGTGTAAGCCTTCGGTAGGAATGCTGCAATTCTCACAATCTACCCAAATCTATCCCACTCCCAGCCGGTCGCGTACCTCCCGCATGGTCTCGTCGGCTATCGCGTGGGCGCGCTCCCGTCCGACGGCCACGGCTTTCTCGAGAACCTCGGGATTTTGGGCGGGTTCGTCTCGACGCCTCCTGATCGGGGCCAAAAATGCTATGATTGCTTCGGCCGTCGCATCCTTTAGGTCCACGTAGCGCAGAGTGCCATCGCGATAATCCTTCATCAGCAGATCATGCTCTTCATTGGCCCCACAAAGGGTCAGCAAACGGAACAGGTTGGCCACGCCGGGACTCATGTCCCCTTCTTCGGGGCCCACGTCCGTCACGGCCTTTCGAATCTTCTTTTTGACTGTGTCTGGCTGATCCGCGAGGGCAATATAACTATCGGGTCCGAGACTCTTGCTCATCTTCTTATCGGGATCGGAGAGACTCATTATTCGCGCGGAGTCCTTTTGGAGGTATGCGGCCGGTTCGGGGAAGGTCTGGCCGAACATGTAATTAAACCTCCGGACAATCTCGCGGGTGAGCTCGAGGTGTGGGAGCTGGTCCTCCCCGACCGGCACCTCATCCGCCTTATATAGGAGTATATCGGCCGCCATCAGGACGGGATAGGATAAAAGACCCAAGTGCAGATAATCCGGGTGCATGGCAGACTTTTCTTTGAAAGTCGGGACTCGTTCCAGCCAGCTTATGGGAGTTATCGATCCGAGTACCCAGGCGAGCTCCGTGTGTTGGGGAATCTGTGATTGGACGATCAACGCGCTCTTTTCCGGATCAACTCCGACGGCCAGCAGATCTATCACCATCTCTCGGACATCGGTACGCAATTCCTCTGGTTCGAACGGTGTGGTAATGGCGTGGTAATCGACGACACCATATATGCAATCGCGAGTCTCCTGCATCGCGACCCAATTCCTGATGGCTCCGAGATAGTTGCCCAAATGCATGCGACCGGTGGGACGGAGGCCGCTGAAGACTCGCTTTTTTGAGGTCAAAGAGATCACCTTTCTCAGTGGTTGATGCATCGTTTCTAGGTCTTTATATCACAATTTTGGCGCCGAGGTTTAGGGGGAGCGGTCGAAGACCTGCGAAATAGTTGAACGGGAGGGGAATCCCCGACCGCTTTGATGATTTCTCGGACCACGTTTTGATTATCCCAGGTTGCGATCGCGGGTTCGACCGATGGACCCGCGCCGATGGTTGTCCGGATAAGATCGATGCTGCAAAATACGGTAGAGAAGGGACTGGTGTGGTGAAGCCCGACGCAAAGCTTGTGAGTATTGGGGAGACCATGAAGGTCACGGCACGTGATATTCCTCGAGTTAGAGAGGTGGTCGAGGCGTGGCCGGGCGATATCGACCGCAAAGACGACGCCCATTGTGTCTATTCCTACCGATTATCCGGCGGCGATGAGCGCCTGACGGTCAGGCAATACACGAATGGCACCCTGCAGATCCAGGGTAAGGCGGGAGAGCGGGCGAAGGCCTTCCTCGAACGCCTACGCCTGGCGGTGGTGCGTGATGGCGACGGAGGGCTGCCATTGCCACATTGCGGAAGCGATGAGGCGGGAAAGGGTGATTATTTCGGTCCCCTGGTAGTCGCAGCGATCGCCGTAGACGAGGGGACGCTCACAAGGCTGGTTTCCATCGGTGTCAGCGATTCCAAACGACTGAGCGACGCCAGGTCCCTCGATTTGGCGAAGAAGATTTCTGCAATCACCGATTCATACGCGATCATATCTTTGAAACCGATTGTCTACAATGATCTATATGCCCGGCTTCGTGCCGAAGGGAAGAACCTCAATGATCTTCTGGCCTGGGCTCATTCCAAGGTCATCGGCGACCTGGAGGATAAGTTTGATGGTCGCTTTGGGCCAACGCTGGCCGTCGTCGATAAGTTTGCTCGCGAAGGCGTACTCGGTGGCCGCATGAAGAAATCCTCGCTAAAATTGATGCAGGTCGCGCGTGCAGAGAGATATCCCGCGGTGGCTTCCGCTTCGATATTGGCGCGGGCTCGCTTTCTACGAGAGCTCAAAGCCCTGTCTGCTAAGGCTGGGATTACGTTTCCAAAGGGGGCGGGTTCGGCGGTGGATGCTGCGGCGCGCGAGCTCGTGAACCGACTGGGTTCCAATGCATTGGGAGAGGTCGCCAAAATCCATTTTTCGAACACGAAACGGATACTAGGGGGAGACTGCGATGAACGAAGGTAGGCTCTGGAGATTGCTCAAGATCTTGAGACTCGCCTCCTCCAACACAAAACTCAACGCCGCGGCGATGGCTCACGAGTTGAGCGTTTCGCGCAGAACGTTTCATCGGGACC
>CAYLPL010000209.1:0-3146 GCA_964385545.1 uncultured Clostridia bacterium
GTCGATTGAAAGTCACGCATGGTTGTAAGATGTCCACCAGGGCATATCCGCGGAACCCTATCGCCGCTTTCATGAGTTCCTTGAGGTGCTCGGGATCCCCGCTGAATCCGCGGGCGACGAATCCGGCGCCGGCCGCGAGCGCGATGGCCAGGGGATTTAGCGGTAGGTTATTCACTCCACTTCTTTGTACGGGAGTTTGCATACCCAAATCGCTGGTGGGACTCGCCTGTCCCTTGGTAAGGCCATAAATCTGGTTATCGTGCACGAAATGGGCCAGATTGGGGTTTCTCCGTATATTGTGAAGGAAATGGTTTCCGCCCTCACCATAGGTGTCCCCGTCGCCGGATTCCACGATGCATACCAGATCGGGGTTGGCCACCCGCGATCCCAATGCCACCGGGAGGGCTCGACCGTGGAGACCGTTGAAGCCGTTCACCCGAACGTAGTGGGGAGTCTTGGCCGCCTGCCCGATACCGGAACACATGAGCACTTCGTGTGGCTCGAGTCCGAGTTCTACCAGGGTTTCCCCCAGAGTCTTTAGGATGGAGAAATTGCCGCAGCCCGGGCACCAGGCTGGAATGTCGACGTCTTGCGTGAAAGGGTTAGACATATCGTGCTACCTCCTGTTCGATATCCCGCGGCGTGAACGGACGTCCGTCGTAGCGCAAAATGCTGTGATCAAATTCCAACCCGGTCACGCGGCGCACCAGGTTCGCCAGTTGAGCACTATAGTTTGCTTCGACGCATATGCTCGTGGAAGCGCTTTGAAGCATTTCTTGCAGTTTCCGTGTCGGGAGCGGCCACAGGTCGGTGAAGTGCAAATGACCCATCGACGTGCCCCCGCCGTCTAGCCGTTGGCGTGCCTCGCGCAGTGCTCCGTAGGTAGACCCCCATCCGATTAGCAAGACATCCGGATCATCGGGACCCACATAAAGCGGTTCGTCCATCGCCTCGCTCAATTGCACCGCCTTGGACATTCTTTTTTGCACCATGGCGCTTCGCGTTGATGCATCTTCTACGATGAATCCCCGTTCGTCGTGTTCGTCGGAATCGACTAGCACGACCTCCCCGGGGAATTGTGCGGGTATCGCCCGAGGAGACACCCCATCTTCGGTCAAGCGATACCGGGCGTACGGTTTCTCGATCTCGTTGGCAAGATGCCTTTCGTAGGAGAGTCGCTCGAAATCGAATGGGGCAATGGTGCGCGCGGTGTCGGCGAAGTTCTGATCCGAAAGGAATATCACGGGGATTTGAAATCTGTCGGCCAGGGAGAAAGCCCTGTTGAGACGGTAGAAGGCATCTTCTAAGTGGGTGGCCGAGGTGACGACCCGCGGGAATTCCCCGTGACCGGCGTCAATGACGAAGGAGAGATCTCCTTGATCAGTGCGGGTCGGGAAGCCGGTCGCCGGCCCCGGACGCATGGCCAGCACGATCACGGCCGGTGTTTCCGTCATTCCGGCGAGCGATAGTCCCTCTACCATGAGAGAGAAACCTCCTCCGGAGGTCGCAGCCATGGCCCGCACCCCCGTATAGTAGGCGCCCAGCACCGAGTTGATTGCGGCGATTTCGTCTTCGGCCTGTTCCACCACCACCTCGGAGTCTTGCAATGAACTAAGGTAGTTCATGATCCCGGTTGCCGGTGTCATGGGGTAGGCGGAATAGAAGCGAACACCACTGGCGGCGGCCGCCATGCCCAGGGCTTGGTTCCCATCGAGGAACAGGCGGGGTTCCCCCTGGGGGTTAGGTGGATCCACCGAAAGGGGGGTGCGATCCACGCTTTCGTACCCGGACAGCAGAGCATCTACGTTTTGCTCTCCGACGCCTTCTTTGTGTGCGAAGGTCTCCAGTAGAATGTCCTCTGCCCTGCGGGTCGAAAGCCCGAGCAAGGCGAGGGTGGCGCCCAGCGCCACCGTGTTGGCCATGATACGACCACCGGCGTCCCGGGCCAGGCGATCCATGGAAACTGCGAAACCCCTTTCGTCTTCCGGCTGGAACTCATCCGGGTCGTAAACGAAGACGCCCTCCGCATCCAGATCATCCAGGTGCCGGGTGTACGTTTCCTCATCCAAGCAAACGAGGAGGTTACAGCGATTCTCGAAAGCCCACGGGGTTTCTGCGGCAGCGCGAAGAATGGAGAAATTGTGACCACCCCGCACTCGGGACATGTAGTCCTTAGTAGAAAGGACTCCATACCCCTCATCGGCCAGGATCCGACCCAAAAACTCCGCCAGTGTGTCCATGCCCTGACCGGCCGCTCCCCCGATAATTACCTCGATTTCCATTTCGACCCATCCCTTCGAGTGCACGCGATATATTCCGTTTTACCACCCAACCGGGGTCGCCGAAACCGACGACGTGGGAAGGGTATAGGTGACGCCGAAGCGAAGCGCGGGTTAGTGTATTCAGGGGGGTTGATCGTTATCATGCGCATTTTACATACTTCGGACTGGCACCTCGGGAGGACCCTTGAGGGCAGATCGAGGGCGGACGAGCACGAGGAGATGTTGCAGGAGATCGCCTCCTTGGTGGAGGCATATCACATAGACATGCTTCTGGTCGCCGGGGATGTATTCGACGCCTATAATCCCCCCGCCGCCGCCGAAGAAATGTATTACCATTATCTCGAGAAGCTCGCGTCGGCCGGCCGGACCGCCGTCGTAGTCGCGGCGGGAAATCACGACAGCCCCGAACGAATCCGCGCCGCTAATCCCCTCGCGGTGCGCCACGGCATATCCCTTTTCGGCCTTCCCGGGGAACGGCTCGCCCCGAGTGAAGTCGTCGGTCGGATCGAGCGAATTGACGCCGGCCTGGGTTGGGCCGATATTCGCATCGGAGAAGAATGTGCCCGGGTAGTTGTCCTTCCCTATCCGTCGGAAGTCCGTCTCGGAGAGGTATTGAGTCGCGAGATGGATCCCGAGATTCGCCGTGCCGCCTACTCCGAGAGGGTTGGAGCTCTGCTTCGAAATGGCCTAAAAGAGAGGCCGAATTCCCTGCCGCATTTGATGATGGGACACATCTACGTGGCGGGAGGTTCCGAATCGGAGTCCGAAAGACCGATACATCTCGGCGGCGCATTGACCGTAGATGAAGATGCCATACCGCCGGAGTTCAGTTGTTGTCGATAGTCCACCACGGGAACATCGGCC
>CAYLPL010000210.1:0-3131 GCA_964385545.1 uncultured Clostridia bacterium
GTTCTATTCCCTCACGACGATGTATCGATCTCGGATTTTGCATATCTTACTGGCAAACACACGCGCCCCGGCAGGGCGGCCTGTGGCCTAGGTGAAGTCCGCCGGGGATCCGGGGGTTTACGCCAACCCGGCTGCCGCTGCGGCCCCGGTTTGAAACCCTCACCTATGCGGACGATGATTATCCACCAGGGGTGTGACCACGTCCTGGCACACCCCACGAAAAGAGGAGGTCAAGTCCGCAGGCGATGTACCCGGCCACCTTTCATCACGAAGGAGATCCCGGATTTCAAAAGGGATATGTCCTCGAGGGGATCGCCGTCGATTCCGACGATGTCGGCCACCTTGCCGACCTCCACGCTACCGTAGTCTTCCTCGATGCCGAGGCATTGTGCACCATTTACGGTGGCGGCCCGGATGGCCTCGCGGGTACTCATACCGTATTTGACCATGGTGATGGGTTCGTCCGCGTTATCGCCGTGGGCTCGCATGGGGGCACCGAAGTAATCGGGCCCGGTGCACATCCGAATCCCGGCGTCCAGGGCGCGGTGGAAGCTTTCCTCCATGGCTACAATGCACTCCTGCTGCTTCCTGAGACGCCACGGAGGCATATCCATGGGTTTTTGCACCGAGGCCTTGAAGACCTCGATCAGGGCGAGGGTGGGGACGAAATGAGTTCCCCGCTCCAGCATCATGGCGATGCACTCCTCGTCTATGAAGTAACCGTGCTCGATCGTGTCGACTCCCCCGCGCAGGGCGTTCTTCACTCCGGGCGCCCCCTGGGCGTGGGACGCCACGCGACGGCCGGCCCGGTGGGCTTCTTCGCAGATGACGCGAATTTCCTCCACGGTGAAGCGCTCGTCGAGGGGATGGGTCTTTTCCGATCCCACGCCGCCGCTGGTGGCTATCTTGATGAAGTCGGCTCCCATGCGGATCATCTCTCGGACGGCCCGGCGGCAGTCGTCGGGACCGTCGGCCCATCGCGCCAGGCCATGGGGGTCACCCTTTACCATCTCCAGGGGGAGGGAGTGGGAGTCGCCGTGGCCGCCGGTTTGCGTGATGATCTTGCCGCTGGCGTAGATGTCGGGGCCGGGGATTACGCCCTCGCGCACGGCGCGGGCGGCAGAGAGGGCGATGGTACTCCCGCAGTCACGCACGAAAGTGAAACCGGCGTCGAGCAGGCTGGCGCAATCTTCTACGACCCGCATCGTGCGGAAGTCGTGGGGGTTGATCAGGTACTCGGCCGGGCTGTAGCCGCGGACTCCGAAAAGGTGCAGGTGGGCATCGATCATTCCCGGCATCAGGGTGCGGGTACCCAGGTCGATGATCTCTCCCTCGAGTTCCTCCGGCAGCGGTCCTGAGCCGATGTCGATGATCCGATCTCCCTCGATGACCACGACCGGGTCGATGAGGGGGTCTCCCCCATGACCATCCAGTAACGCTCCAGCCGTCAGATAGGTTCTCTCGGCTCTCATAATCCCACGTCCCTTCGGGTGATCCCTTGGTTCTTCTAGGACGGGAACTCGAAGCCCTCCGCGGAGGTGGATTTCGCCCAAAAGGGCAGCACGGCCCGAAGGCCGTGCTGTGGGAGGGGGTACTACTCATTCTCGATGGTCCCCACATGTGGGGCAGGGCATCGGAAATGGCATGGTGAAACTATGTCTTCATCTGGGTGAATACTGGATTGAATACATTCAGTATCCAGATCCTACTGTCATGATATCCGAGGCAAGATCTCGACTCCACCTCGTGCCGACACCGCCTGAGTCCGTCGCGGTGCAAAACGGGACGCGGCACCGTCGGGTCTCGATTATACGGCATTATGCTCGAATTTGCTACCAGGTTTGATGCCGATGGCCGATGGCTAGTCCCGGGTCCGGATGCCGCGCACGAGCCAGGCCATCACCAGCATGAGGGCGGAGCAGGATAACCAGGCGGCGGGATAGCCGACCGACGAGACGATTGCCCCGAAAAGCGGCGGTCCCACCACGGCTCCTGCGGCGCTGGCCATCATGATGATCGATGTGGAGCGCCCCGCCCCGATGGTCTCCTCCCCGAGCTCGGTGGCGACGGTCACCATGGAGGGCCATATGCCACGGACGCTGGAGCCCGCAAGAACGGTGGCAGCTGCGACGATGAAGAGCGAGGGATGTCGGGGAAGGAAGGCCAAAATGCCCAGGCCCAGGGTGCCGAGCAGGGCGACGTAGGCGATGAAGGCGGGACGGTGATCGAAGAAATACCTATCCTGAAACCAGGCCCAAACGAGGCGGGATACGGCGCCCGAGGCCTGGGCGAGGGCGAGCATCAGGCCGGCCACCACCACGTTCATTCCCAGGGAATCACTCAAATAGAGGATGATGAAGGTGAGCAGTCCTCCCTGGACGATGCGATAGGCGACCTGTCCCGCGATCAGCCTCGCGAAACCCCGGTGCCCGAAGACCGCGCGGTAGGAGGCGGTGGGACGGCGGGTTGCGGTGGCGTCGGCGGCGTCGTCTCCCCGCATTATCCGCATTAACAGGGGAAGTACCAGGAGGGCGGCGATGCCGGTGATGATCACGGCGATCTTCCAGCCGAGTGCCTGCGCCAGGATGGGTAACGTGGCGGCTATGCTCATTTGTCCCAGCGGTGCCCCGGCGTCCACGGCGGCCAGCGCCATGCCGCGTTGCCTGTAGGGGAAGGTGGCCGATACGGCGACGGCTACGGCCGGCTCCATTAGCCTCCCCATGGCTCCCTTGATCAGGAGGATGGCGGCCAGGGTATAAAACCCCACGGCCAGGGACATGGATATTGTCATCAGGGATACTGCCGCCACGGAGAAGATGGCAGACACTCTGGGCCGAAGTACCTCCGTGAGGGCACCGGCGGGGAGGGTGGCGATGGCACCGCCGAGGAGTGCGATGGAGGCCAGAAGGCCGATCTGGACCTCACCGAGTCCCATTTCCGCCTTCAAGAAGGGCGTAAGCGGTGCGTAGATCGCTCCCGCCAGGCTTATGAGGAAGGTGGCGATGAAGAGGCCTATGAGGGTTCCTCGCTTTTCGGGCGGGAGATCTTTCAGGGGTTTCGCCTCCGTCGGCGGGGCCGCGAAATCGCGGCCCCGCGCTGCGATCGATCAGATGAGTACCGGTTCGTCCTCG
>CAYLPL010000211.1:0-3116 GCA_964385545.1 uncultured Clostridia bacterium
CATCATGCGAATCGGCGACGTACAAAAAGTCCTCCAGAACCTTCTGCGGGAGAACGTACCCAGCCGCGACCTCCTCACGATATTCGAGACCCTGGCGGATTACGGGCCGGTCATCAAGGATACCGATCGACTCTCGGAGCTCGTCAGGCAGTCCCTTTATCGAACCATTAGCGAAAACCTACCGGTGCGGGAGGGCCGATTACCCGTGATCGTACTGGATCCCGCCATCGAGACTGAGATATCCAATTCATTGGAGCAAACCGAGGGCGGCACCTTCGTCGCCCTGGAACCGAACGTGCAAGAGGCAATAGTCCGCGGTACCGAGTCCGCCGCATCCTCCTGTCTCGATCGCGGCATACAACCGGTGATCCTGACGTCGCCGGCGGTGCGTTTCTATTACCGAAGAATTGTCGAACAATTGGGCGAAGGACTGACCGTAGTCTCGTATCATGAAATCGCTCCTTCCATCGAAATAGAAGCCGTGGAAAGGGTGGCACTGGATTGAAAATACGAAAATTTCGTGGTCCCTCGGCAAATTCCCTGCTGCGCGAGATTCGCGAGACACTGGGGCCGGAGGTACATCTGCTGGAAACCAGGATGATACGCCGCCCCGGTCTCCTGGGGTTTTTCAGACCCCGCATCGTGGAGATGTCCGTGGCCTACGAAGTTGCCGGTGAAAGAAACGAAACCCGGAGGGCATCCGCGAGGACGAGGAGAATCGAGGCCCGGGAGGCGTCACCGCGGAAACGCGACGATTTGCGGTCAAACCGCCTCGGCACCCGAGACGAATCTCCCGCGGCAACCACCGAAGATGACTGTTCGGAGGTGGATCCCGCCAGCGGCGATCGAAACCCTGAGATCGAAAAGCTGGTGAGACTCGGCGTTCCCCAACACGCCGCGAAACCAATGCTTCGCGCCGGTTTGCACCGCGACGGTGCCAGGAATCTGGAACGCTTACCCTGGTTGCGAGGCGTACCGATCCTGCCGGGAAACGATGACGGGAGCGGGCCACGAGTGGTAGCCCTGGTCGGTCCCACCGGCGCCGGCAAGACGACTACCTGTGCCAAGCTGGCCGCGCGTCTGTCCCTGGGCCGAGATGTCCGCGTCGGGCTGGTCTCCCTCGATACTTACCGCGTGGGCGCCGTTGAACAACTCCGTACATATGCTCGAATTCTTCGGGTTCCCCTGGAAGTGGTCACGGATGCCGACGAGGCGGCTCCGGTCCTGCGCAGGATGAACTCGTGCGAGGTGATCATTCTCGATACGACCGGGCGATCTCACCGGGACTCGTCTTCCCTGCGTCAACTCGCGCAGCTGCTCGAAGCATTCGCGCCGGATGAAACGCACCTGGTGGTCGGACTTAACACTGACCTTCGGGACGCCGAATCCATCGTGGCCGCCTACCGAACCTTCGATTACAACCGCATACTCGTGACGAAGATCGACGAAACGGAATGCCCCGGGAAAGTGGTGTCCATCGTGGAACGAGCCGGCGTCCCCCTGTCATACGTGGCGACCGGCCAAGACGTACCCGACCACCTGGAAACACCGGGACAGGCCGTACCGCGCCTCCTGAGGGAGGCGATGTCCCGATGATGTCACGCGGCGGGCCCCAGGCGGATATCCTGCGTCGCAGGGTTCGCGAGAAGAACGCGCCTACGCTGAGCGGTCAAAGGCCGCACACCCTGGTCGTCAGGGGAGGGAAGGGTGGCGTGGGCAAGAGCAACGTGAGTTTGAACCTCGCCTGGAAACTGGCCCAAAACGGTAAGCGGGTGCTGCTGATGGACACCGACTTTGGACTATCCAATCTCGACGTATTGTTGGGCATAAGCCCCCCCTACGACATGGGGGACGTCCTGGAGTCTCGTTGCAGCCCCGAGGAGGCTCTGATGCCCCTGGCACCCGGATTGTCGCTTTTGCTCGGAGGCGATTTGGCCGGGGACGACTCGCCGGACGTGGGCGCGATCCGCGATCTATTGTGCGCCCTCTCTACTCAAATGGCCAAAAGGGATTACGTGATCATCGATACGCGGGCCGGTCTCTCCGAGACGGTGATGGCCTTTCTTTCCGCGGCGGACACGGGGTTGATGGTGACGAATACAGAACCGACGGCGATTTTGGACACCTATCGCACGATGAAACGACTTCAAAGGTACGATCCCCCCGAAACGATTGGGGTGGTGATCAATAGGGCCGAACGTGCCGAGGCCGATCGAGCCTACAGGTCACTTGCGCGCATGATCCGGCGTTTTCTGGGCCGCAATGTATCGTATTTGACCTGGATCCCCGAGGATCATCGAGTTCGGGAGGCAGTCCTCAGACAATGCCCGCTATTGGAGATTCATCCGCGGTCCCGTGCCGCCCTGGGGATAGATCGTCTGGCCCGCGCGCTGACGGGGCAAAGCTCGCACCGCCAACGGGAACGCGGCGGATTCCTGAACCGTCTCGCCAAAAACCTCCTCGGCATCGGGGCTGCCACGGGAGGTGACGACCTGTGATCCCATATACCCACGCGCTGAGGCTCAACGAAAGCGTGCGAATCGGAAGACCCAGGGACGATCTCGACGGCCTCGCCGCAACCTACGTCGCCGCCTTGGATGAGGATGACGCCGTCTTCTCCGTCGCCGATCCCCGGGGCGAAAAGGCGTGGCGTGGCCATATCGGTACGAAACTGCAACTTTGCACTTTTACCGAGCACGGCATTTTGCGTGCCGAAACCAAGTTGTTAAGGACCCAGGACTGCGAGCCTCCCCTGTTGCATCTGCAGCTCCCTCAGTCGTGGAGGAAGATCCAAAGGCGAAATCACGTGCGGATCGACGTCTCCCTGAACTTTCAGTGGGAAAAGGACGGCCCGGGAGGTGAACGGATCGAGGGTCGCGGCAGAACCATAGACATAAGCGCGGGAGGTATACGGTTTCGCAGTTGTCGGTCCCTCGAAGTGGGCGACAAACTGGACATTCGTCTCACCCTCGCCGAAGAAGAGATGAAGGTGAGCGGCTGGGTGTTGCGGACCGAAAGGGAAAAGGCACAGGAGCACATTTACGCGGTCGAATTGGATGAACTCTGCCCGAAACGTGAAGACCAATTAGTCAGGTTCATTTTCAACGAACAGTTGA
>CAYLPL010000212.1:0-3080 GCA_964385545.1 uncultured Clostridia bacterium
ATAGGCTGGACGCTCTGGTCTCCCAGTCCAGCGTGGGCCACGATCCGCACACGATACTCGAATGTGCCCGCGTACTGGCACAAATCATGGGAGAGTCGATGGTAGATGCTTCGATCATGCCCACCGAGGGACCCCCTTTGGTGGTGGGCAGATACTTTCCCGAGCCCGTGAATCAGGATAGCCCCACCCTGCTGGTTTACGGCCACTACGATGTCGAGGACGCCGATGCCGCGCGGTGGAGCCACCCCCCGTTTTCCCTCACCAGAAAGGGCGGCCGGCTTTACGGGCGCGGCACCGCGGATGACAAAGGTGGGATCGTGTGTCACCTGATGGCCCTTCGGATTCTTAGGGCCTGTGGAGAAGAACCATCCGCCAACCTCGTATTCCTCTTCGAAGGCGGTGCTGAGTCCGGCAGTAGGGGGTTGGCGGAATTCGCCGCGGGACACCAAAACCTGCTCGCCGCGAATGCGGCCTATACCGCCGACGGACCGCGGCGCGGAGATCGGCCCAACCTGTATCTCGGGGTTCGCGGACTTCTGAGCCTGGAGCTTCGGATCCCCGGTTCAAAGACCGAAGTCCACGCCGGCGACTTTTCCGGCGAGGTGATGAATCCCGCTTTCGAGATGGCGCGGCTTCTAACCGCCATCGTGGGTGACCGGGGAGAGTGCCTGGTACCCGGTTTCCACAGGGATGTACGTGAACCCGAATACGAGGATATGCGCCTGGTGGAGAATCTGCACCACGGCCCCGAGATGACTACCGAGGGCCTCTCCCGGCCCGATGCTCACCGGCGCGTCCTGTTTAGACCCTCTTGCAACATCTCCATGTTCTCCGCCGGCGAGTCCGACTCCGCGGGGAGAAGCATCGTGCCCGGAGAGGCCAGGGTGAGGCTGGATTTCCGCCTGGTACCCGATCAGGATCCCGTCAGGATCTTGGGATTGATCGACTCCTTTTTGAAGAAATGGGAACCGAACGCCCAGTTTCGCGTTTTGGCCTCGGTGCCTCCGTCACGCACCGATCCCGGGGCTCCCATCGTGGGACGAATGGTCAGGCTTCTCCAGGCCATCTCCGGAGTTCCTCCCGACGTATACCCGATCATGACCGGGGTGGCACCCGATTTCCTCTTCACGCGCGTCCTGGGGATACCTTCCCTTTGGGTTCCCTACGCCGATCGCGATCGAGCGAGCCATGCGCCGGACGAAAACCTGCGCGTTAAGGCAGCCATTTCGGGTATGGTTACATCGACAGTAGTATTCCGTCACCTACTCTCCGGAACATCGTCGAACAGAAAGGGATGACCGCCTTTGAGTATCAGGGTCGTGGTAACGGACTCCAGACAAATTGATATGATCGACACCATGAGACGAAGGGCCCCGTGGGCGGAATTCGTCGCAGCAGAAAAGGAAGACCTGCCCGACCTGATTTCGGATGCCGAAGTACTGCTGGGTCGGGCCTCAAACGATGCTCTCCGAAATGCCCACCGGCTCCGGTGGATGCACGTGAACTCCGCCGGTGTCGATGGAATTCCCACCGATACCCTCTGCGAGATGGATATCGCATTGACCAACGGCCGCGGGCTGCATCGGGACACCATCGGGGATCACGTCATGGCGTTCGTCCTGGCACACAGTCGCGATCTCGTGCATTTCGAGAACCTGCGCCGGGCCAACGAATGGGAGCGAAGCGGCGAGGTACGGGAACTGGCCGGCCTCACGATGGGGATCATCGGTCTGGGGCAAATCGGGCGCGGAGTCGCCCAAAGGGCCAAGGCATGCCGGATGCGGGTAGTGGGCACCAACAGATCCGGTAAACCCGTGGAGGGCGTAGACGAAACCTATCCCCGAGAAGAGATGAACAGCGTCCTTCGCGTCTCCGATTACCTGGTGATAGCCTGCCCGCTCACCGACGATACGCGCGGGATGATCGGCGCCGACGAGCTGGCAACCCTCCCCCGGGGGGCCTTCCTGGTCAATATCGCCCGCGGTGAGGTAGTTGACGAGGCCGCGCTCGTAGCCGCCCTGCGCGCGGGACACCTGTCGGGGGCCGGTCTCGACGTTTTTGAGACGGAACCCCTGCCGGCGGAATCTCCGCTATGGAATATACCGGGAGTACTCCTAACCCCACACGTGGCGGGGCGGCAAAGCCGGGCCGCCGAGGCGGGCATGGAACGCTTCCTCGCCAACCTGCAGATGTACCGGGAGGGAAAGCCGCTGCAGTGGCGGGTGGATTGCGAGAGGGGTTACTGAAGAGCAAGACCTCCACGACCCCGGCGAACCGCTACGGTTCGTCGGGAGCGTTTCCCTCCAGGTCCATTTCCACGGCATCAGCCAGTATTCCCTGAATGTCGGTTATCAACTGTACGAGCCGTACCTCGGCATCGAGGAACTCCTTAACCTCGGGATGCAATTCCAGGACCTCTCGCAGCTTTCGCAGGGACTCCCGATCCTCCTCGCCGATTTCCTCACCGGCCAGCTGCCGGGCATGATACTGCATCTGTTTTCGGCGAAAATCATTGACCATTTCGGTCGCCTTCTCGTCATTTATGACCTCGGTCCTGGCAGCCAGATAACGCCTGTTTTCGTCGGATTCCTTTATCGCACGGGCCAGTTTGTGGGCTAGATCGTACACGTTCTGCAAATCCAACACCTCCAAAGCTTTATACAACCTCTTCGGTCACATGACCAATCATCGACACTGTGCTGGAGCCAGGTACGCACCCTCGGCCTCCGCCAGGGCCCCGTTTCCGTCGCTGCCCTCGAACGAGATCATGGCCCGGGCACGATGCAGGCGACCCCGGTGGCTCACCAAGGACGCTTCAACCACCAGGGGCCTTTCAATGGGAACGGGGGCGTGGTAGCGGACCGTCATCTCGGCGGTCATGGTGGTGGCGGCTCTGCCGCGCAAAATGGCCCACCACATCGCATCATCCAGTATCGCGGCCACGGTACCGCCCTCGGCCACGCCATCGAAACCCTGGAACCTCCCCGGACCGGTCACCGTGGAACGACCACCTTCCGGCCTCCTCGGGCATCTCAGCTTTCGCCCGTGGGGGATACCCCGGCCGCAAGTTCCGCCGCCCC
>CAYLPL010000213.1:0-2952 GCA_964385545.1 uncultured Clostridia bacterium
GCCTGCGGTCACAATTTGATCGGCACGGCATCCGTAGGGGCCGGGTTGGCCGTCTTGGAGGTCGTGGAGGAATTGGCCGAAGCGGGTTTTTCCGGCAGGCTTCTCGTGATGGGGGCTCCAGCGGAGGAGGGTGCCGTCGACAATGCCGGGGGAAAGGTGCTCATGGTGCAGGAGGGTCTGTTCGAAGACGTCGATTGCGCCCTGATGGTGCATCCGTCCTCCACCAACGGTATCGGTGGCCGCAGCCTGGCACGAGAGGCCATGGAGATAACATATCATGGGAAATCATCCCACGCCGCCGCATCGCCCGAGAAGGGCCGCAACGCCCTCGACGCCGCCATACAGACCTTTAATGGCTGGAATGCGTTGCGCCAGCACGTGACCGATGACGTCAGGATTCACGGGATCATAACCGAGGGTGGGCAGTCGCCCAACATAGTACCGGATCTCGCCCGGATCCGCATGTACGCCCGGGCCGCCGACGTGGACTACCTCGACGAAGTCGTAAACCGCATAAAAGACTGCGCGGAAGGTGGTGCCCGCGCGGCTGGATGTACCGTGGAGTTTCGCAGGACGGCCAACCGCTACGCCAATATGAAACCTAATCTCACCCTGGCCGGCGCCTACGCGGATAACTTCCGCCGTTTGGGTGAGGACATAGACGAGACCCTTCGTGGGGGCGGCTCTACCGACATGGGTGATGTGAGTCACGAAGTGCCTTCCATCCATCCCTACGTGGCTATAGTACCCCCGTCGGTGGCCGGCCACAGCACGGAGTTTGCCGAAGCCGCCGGATCGGACCCCGGGAAACGCGGTATGTTGTTGGCCGCCAAGGCGATGGCCATGACCGTACTGGACTGTTTCACCGACGAAAACCTCCAAAAAGAAATGAAGGCGGAATTCAAGAGAACCTAACGCCTACCGGTGAGGTAGGGGAAGCCCCCTACCTCACCAGTGTCGTCATCACATCGCCCACGTCTTCGGGCGGATCGTTCGGGTATTCTCCCGTTTCATCCTCCTCCTCTTCGCCCGTGTCCTCGCCGTTTTCTACTTCGAGATGCAGTAGCCGTTCCCGCGGCAGGGGATCGAAGTGAGCTGTTACCGCTATTTCGTTATTCCCCTCCACCAGATCCAGATCCCGCGGTCGGATTTGCAACTCCCATAGGGATTCCTCCCAGGGATTACCGGCATCGTCGACCGGATGGAGCTCCTCCACATTTCCCCCTCCCGTTGCGGCGGTTACCCTGGGGGGGCAACCGTGGGTTTGGGCCGTGATGGTCACTTTCTCATCATTAGAGATAAGATCCCTTGAGAGATCTGCGGAAAGGGTGCGATGGATACAATCGACCGGCACCCTAACTGCCGAAAACTGGTTCCCCCGGCGATCCTCGACCCATCCTCCGATGAAGAATCGACCCGGCTCCACCGGATCGCGGGTGGAGTCGTCTCCGTTCCAGCTAACGTCGTGGGGATCGCCGGGGATAGGGGCGTTCGAAGGTAACGTGGTGACCACATTTCCCTCGCGGTTTTCGATTTGCACCTGCCAGCGGACGTTGCTGGCATTGCGCAGTCCCGTGACTTCTATGGGCAGGGTCTCGCGATACCCGTCGCCGTCGGGGAAGAATTGCCCGTATTCTGGTTTTACCCGCATGAGACAGCATCGGTACAAGATGGTGGCTCCCTCGGCGCGGGTCAACTTTCGATCCATGCGTAGGGTTCCGTCACCGTAACCGATTATCAACCCCAGATCCACCGCCGCCGCTACCAGCGCCCTTTCGCCATGATCCGAGATGTCTCCGGAGTCGGTGAAATCGTCCAGCAACGCTTCCACTTCCCCGTCTTCCAGCCCTTCGGCGTAGTTCGTCAACCCCAAAGCCGACAGGATTATCCGCACCGAATACATACGGGTGAGATCGTCCGAGGGGTTGAGATTGCCGCCCTCGGGAGCAATTTGCCATCTATGTGCCGCCGCCCTGATTTCCGCATAGACGGGCTTGGAATAGAGCGTGTAGGTGGGGGGCAAATCGGGCCACGGAGAGGGCACGGAGTTGTCGGGTTGTAGCGCGAATACCCGCGACATCATAAGTATGATCTGGGCGCGGGTCATCGGGTCTTCGGGCAAGAAATCGTAGGCGTAAGTCCAATCCCACCCGGGGCCGAAGACGGGATATGCGTAGCCGTCGGTGACTCCTTCTTCCCACAACGTAAGGATGTAAGGACGGCTCCAATGATTCTCGAGATCGTAGTACCAGGTATCCTCCGCCGCGTCCGCCTCATCCCCGGGAGATACATCGGCGATGGCAGTTGGGCAGGACGTCAGGGAAAAGACGAGCACCAGGCACAAAAGGATCGTCGTCTTGGTCCGCTTCATCCTCTCACCTCCCTTACCTCGTATGAGGAAGTCTAGCAACGAGAATTACCAATGTCAACCATGGTAAGTATTGACAATTAGCCGCCGTCCGTGCCATGCTTTTGGCCCGGAGGTGATGAAATGTGTGGATTTCCAGGCGGCGGTTGACCGTGGCTCTTATCGCGGGTTTGGTGGCAGCGATTGCCGCGATACTTTACATGAGGACAACGATGCAGACCGTACCTATCGTCATCGCCGCCCGAGATATCGATGCGTACGCAAGGCTGGAAGAAGAAATGATCGAGGTGGTGCATTTTCCCGAGGATTTGGCTAGGGATGAGGCGGTGGAGGATGCCGAGATGATCCCCGGCAGCTTCAGCCGGCGCCACATCCCCCGGGGAACCCAGGTGCTCCTTTCCGATCTGGTGGATCCGGGCGATACGTCGGCCGGGATCCCGTGGGGCCTCGCGGAGCGCGAACGCGCGGTAGCGGTCCCCGCTCGGCCCGAGGCCGCGGTGGGTGGGGCCCTGCGTCCCGGACACCGGGTCGACGTCATCCATTTCACGGAGGGTTCTTCTCACGGTGGTGCCGGGGCTCGCACT
>CAYLPL010000214.1:0-2946 GCA_964385545.1 uncultured Clostridia bacterium
CTACTGGCAAACGGTTGGATGCAGTTATGTAGAGAATCTCCCACATCAGCGCCAAACCGTTGGCGGAGGTTGCCGTCATGGAACGGGCTCCCGCTGCCGCGGCACCGACCACAGCACTCATCGCACTGTGTTCACTCTCCACGCGCTCGAATATCGTGTCGACGTCGCCGTCCGCAACGTACTTGGAAAAGATCTGTACGATCTCGGTCTGCGGCGTAATGGGGTAGGCGGCAACTACGTCGGGATTGATTTGCTTCATGGCGTACGCTATCGATTCGTTACCCGTCAACGCCATGCGAATTCCTTCGGACTTAGCCGTAAGGCTCATACTTTCATCTCCTCCCACGGCCGTCACGCTTCCTCGTCAATCATCGTCATAGCCCCATCCTTGGGGCACTCCACGGCACAAATCCCGCAACCTTTGCAGTGATCGTAGTCGATGCCGACAACCTCACCGTCCTCGTTGGTCATAATCGCGGAGTCGGGACAGTAGATCCAGCATAGACGACACTGAATGCAGATTTCCGGGTCGTGAATCGGCCGCCGACTGCGCCAGTCCCCCGTTTCATATTCCGCGGCATTTCCTCCCCGCGGGATCACGCCACCGCGAGGCACTTCGCGCCAGGTGGCATTTCCCGAAGGAGTCTCCCACCGGTCCTCGGAAGTAGTCATTCCGATTGCACCTCCTCGTACGCTCTGCGAATGGCCTCGAGGTTGCCCTTGACTATCTCGGGACGACCGCCGAACTTCTTTTTGAGTTCGCTTTCCATGTTTTCCATAAATGCATCGAACTCGAGAATACCCGTCGCGCGCATTACGGCACCCAGCATCGGCGTGTTGGGAATCCGCCGTCCCAGGGTTTCCGTAGAAATCTCATTAGCATCGACCGTATACACCCTAAATCCTTCGATACCCATTTGCTCACGAATGGTAGCAGGGTCTTTATCGCTGTTGATAATGATGGGGCCGTCCGAAACCAGCCCACTGGTGACGTCACTCGACTTTATGAGCGTCGCGTCCAGAACCACCACAACATCCGGATCAGTGACACCGGAATGAATTCTGATCGGTTCGTCCGATATGCGGTCGAACGAAGTTACCGGAGCTCCCATTCTCTCCGGGCCATATTCGGGAAAGGCCTGAATGTAACGACCTGCCGCAGACGCGGCCTCGGCCAGGAGATTTGCGGCCGTCTTGGCACCCTGTCCACCACGGCCATGCCATCTGATCTCCAAAATCTCCGCCATGATACCCTCCTCACTCGAACACTCTGCGGGTTACATTTTTGAGCTTACCGCACCAAATCCCGTCGCCAAACCCCCATAGGTCCGGCCGACTGAGGTCAATTGGGCTTCCTGCGCAAAGTCAAATGTAGTCTAACACGCACCCCAAGTAGCGTCAAGAAATTCATACAGCCCGTCACGACGGACTATATCGCACTTCTCCATCCTTTTTGTCGGTGACTAGTTCGGACGAGGCGAAGTGAACGAAAAGTACGGTATCTCGAGGGGACTTGCTAATGGGGAGTTAGTCGAGGATTTGAATGGCCCTTGATGTGGGGATTCAAGGGACTTGAAAGCAAGTAGGCCTAGACTCCGCACGATCCACCATCCTTTGGGCGGGATTCCCGTTCACCCTTCTCCTCCGGGGAAACTGACCGTCTCCCCTCGAAGGCGCGCGCCAGCGTTGCCTCGTCGGCGTAATCTAGGTCACCACCCTCGGGCAAACCACGGGCGATCCTCGTCACCTCCACGCCGAGGGGCCCGAGCAAACGGGCCAGATACATGGCTGTGGCCTCACCTTCGATGGTTGGATCGGTAGCCAGGATGACTTCGCTAATCTGACCATCGCGTATACGCGTCAGGAGCTCGCGTACATGCAACTCCTCCGGGCCTACCCCATCCATCGGCGATATCAAACCGTGGAGTACGTGATACAGACCTCGATACTCGCGAATGCGTTCCATGGCCACCACGTCGCTGGGATCGGAAACGACACAGATTAGAGATCTGTCCCTGCTTGCGTCGGCACAGATCTCGCAAGGATCCTCATCGCTCAGATTTTGACAAACGGAACAGTGCAGCACCTTCCGCCGAGCCTCGACCATAGCCTGCGCCAGGGCGAAGACTTCCTCCTCGGGCAAGGTGACCAGATGCATAGCCAGTCTCTGCGCCGTCTTGGGGCCTATCCCCGGTAGCTTTGTTAGCTCTTCTATGAGCCGCGCGACGGACGGTGCGAAATACGACGGCAACCCGATCCACCTAATCCATAAGCCCGGGGATATTAGGAAGATTCAGGCCCCCGGTAATCTTCCCCATCTCCTCCCGGACCATTTCCTGGGCGGAACGCATGCCTTCGTTTACGGCGGCAATTACCAGGTCTCGCAGCATATCTACGTCCTCCGCATCGACGACGTCGGGGTCAATCTCCAGTTCGACCAGCTCCAGTCCACCACTCACGGTAGCGCGGACTACACCGCCACCCGCCGTCGCCTCGACCGTTTTCCGCTCGACTTCCTTTTGCATCTCTTCCATCTGTTCCTGCATCTTTTGAATCTGCTTCATCATCTTATTCATGTTACCCATATTGCCGTATCCCACGAATAATTCTCCCTTCGTGAATTCTTGATGACGTGAGTCAATGGTCCCCGGGCGGTGGGAACCCCATATCATCGAGTTTACCCACCACTTTGCCGTCGAAGGCATCGATTAGATCGTTCAAGTTGTCATCTTCGCCCGAATCATATGGAGTGGGAGGTGACGCAGATTGCCCCGTATCGGTCCCATGGTGTTCACCACCTGGATCCGGCTCCCCCGAATTCCCATCTTCTGAGGCCTCTTGCCCTTGGCCGTTGGCCATCTTGCTCGCGGCAGTCGGGGTCTTTGAAGTGTCGCCAAGCTCCGATTCAAAAACGCACCGGATATTTACCTCCTGACCGAGGACTCG
>CAYLPL010000215.1:0-2944 GCA_964385545.1 uncultured Clostridia bacterium
CGGGCGTGGCCGCCGCCTCGGTGACACTACCGCGAAGATACTCCCACTCACCGGTCGAAATGGGGGATTTGCGTGACATGGTGGCAGCTACGAACATAATCACCACCGTAGTCCGCGACATGGAAACCTTCGGCGATTTCTCATTCGTCTGATCCCGGGACACCGACGCCCCGCCCGGGATGGGGCGGGCGTCGGGATTCACCGTGGATCGGGAAAACTCCCGTCGCCGGTCGAACGGCGCACAGTCATTTGCGCTCAACCACAAGCTCAATTCGGGACGTCGGGAATAAGTCGCGAGGTCAACCGCCGTGGCCGAGGCACTCGCGGCACTTCCCTATGAGGTTAATCTCGGCCCTCTCCACGTTTCCATCCTGCTCACGCGAGATCGAATCGATGAAATCCCGGACCCCTTCGGGGTCCTCCATCGGAACGTCTGCCACGCGCCCACATTGGATACACAGGTGATGAACATGGGTCGTGGTGTTGAAATCGTATCGATAATTACTGCGATCACCGATGACAAACCTGGTCACTAGACCGACTTTCTCGAAGGCTTCGAGGCTTTTGTAAATTGTGTTGAGGCTTATCGCCGGGTGTGCCTGACGCACGGCATTATGTACTTCGTCGGCGGTGGGATGTGACCGCGAATCCCTGACAAAATCCAAAATCGCCATCCGCTGTGGCGTTATGCGCAGGCCGTGATCCCGCAATAATTTCTCAGTCGCAGGCGTTCTCTCCATATCACCATCTCCTTGGGCAGTATACCACATTATTCGAATCTATGGATTGGTCTTTGGGCACAACAAGGATGGCGCCCGGCGAAGGTCATTTTCCAACGCCGGGCGCCGCCTCCCATGTTCTTCCCCCGGGATCGGGGTCGCTCCACCTAACCGGGCTATACCTTCTTCGGGACAAGATTTGAGGCTATCTCAACCCCGATCTGCCTCCGCGATACCCACCACGGTCGCCATCATGACGCGCACACCATTGACCAACTGCTCGGGGGATGTGTATTCGTCTGGGCTGTGGCTGATCCCGCGGTGACTCGGTACAAAGATCATGGCGGTGGGTAGATAAGGTGCGAAACTCTGCGCGTCGTGGCCGGCACCACTTGGCATGTAGACCGATTTCACACCGACCGCGTCAGAAGCACTCTCTATAATGGACATGATTTGTTCGTCCAGGTAAACTCCGTCCTTTTCGTAAACCGTCCTCATCAACGAGTCCGGGATATGGTCATCGAGCCATACATCGAGTCTATCCCTAACCCGAATCATATCCTCGGCCTCTATGGAACGAAGTTCCGCGGTGAAGCGACAGAGCCCGGGGATAATGTTCATAGCTCCCGGTTTAACCGTCACATCTCCGATGGTGGCCACCATCTCCGGAGAACGGGCCCGCGCCCACTCCGGAAGCAGGTTGAACACTGGAGCGACGGCGACCAGGGCATCGCGCCGGATGTCCATGGGGGTGGTGCCCGCGTGATTCGCCTGTCCTTCGACCTCGACGACGTAGCGGTATATCCCCACTATCCCGGTCACTACCCCTATGTCGATTCCTCGTTGTTCCAGGGTCCCGCCCTGCTCCACGTGCATCTCCAGATAACCCCGAAATTCCGCAGGATCCCGGCGAGCCTCGTCCACCTTATCGGGATCCCAACCCAACCTCTGGAAGGAATCCGCGAGCGAAGGCGCTCCCGCCGCCTTGCTTCCGAACAGTTCTTCGCGGGCCGCCGATCCCATCATGACCCGGCTACCAAAGGTCCCGGCGAAATGGTGTCCCTCCTCGTCCGTGAAATCTATAACTTCGAGATTCCAGGGCAACTTCACCCCGGACTCCATGAGGCTGCGGGCGGTCTCCAAACCCCCGACGACCCCCAGGGCTCCATCGTATTTGCCGCCCTGCGGGACGGTATCCAGATGTGACCCGATCACGAACGTCTTGGCGTCAGGATCGCCGCAGTCCATTCTTCCGATGACGTTTCCGGCAGCGTCCACCTTCACCTTGAGTCCGGCGTCTTCCATCTTGGCGATTAACCACTCTCGAGCCCGCACATCCTCGTCGCTCAGGGCGAGGCGCGTTACACCTTCTCCTTCGGAATAGCCGATCTCCCCCAGCTCCTCGATGTCCGTCAGGAAACGCTCTGCATCTATCTTCACGGTTGCACCATCCTTCCATAACCCCGGCTTCCCACGATGTTTCCATCTTCCATGACGATTTCTCCCCGCACGATCGTCGCCACCGGCTTTCCGGTGACCTTACGTCCGTCGTACAGCCAAGCGGTCTCCGCCGCCTTGGTGTGCATTCTTTTTCGATCAATAGTATCCACGACATCCGCATTCACGATCACGAGGTCCGCGTCCGCGCCGGGAGCCAGACATCCCTTTCGGGGCCACAGCCCGAAGTGGCGGGCCGCGCCTTCGCTTAGGAGCCACACCACATCAGAAAGCGTCAGGCGCCCCGCATCGACGGCGTCGAGAAACAACGGCAGCATAGTCTCCAATCCCACAGCTCCGGCGGGACAGGTCCAGATATCCTTCCATCCGGCTTCCTTCTCCTCCACGAGGAAAGGACCGTGATCCGATCCGACGAAATCTACGATCCCTTCTTCGAGGGCCCGCCACAAAAGCTCCACCTCATCGACCGGCCGGATGGGAGGATTGATCTTGGCATACGGACCGAGATCTTCCACGTCATCCCTGCTCAAGAAGAGGTAATGGGGACAGGTTTCTATGGTGATGTCGTAACCGCGGCTCCTGGCGTCGGCCAAAAACTCCGCCACCGTACCCCCGCTGATGTGGGCGACCGTGAGCCTGGTACCCGCATCCCGCGCCATCTCCAGGGCGCCGGCGGCACTTATCAGTTCCGAGAGCATGGGACGCGAATCCAGGTGGGCCAGTATATCGTTGCGCCCACTTTGCTTCATACGCTCGATATAGTAGTT
>CAYLPL010000216.1:0-2900 GCA_964385545.1 uncultured Clostridia bacterium
GGTATCAGTTCAAAGACCCCAAAGGGCATGTCGCGACTTCGAGAAGAACCTGTTCGGGTGCCCAGGTTGATCTAGGACATTCTGGCTGATTTGTGCAATCCATACGGGAAATTGGCTACCGTTTCCAGGGGCCTTTACACAGTATTGATGAATCCTTGAGATCTTCGGTTCTCGGAAGACCGAAGATTTCACCTATTAGGTCTATCCCGGGAAGACGCAGTAGTCGTTTTCGCGGTTGGCTGTTCAGATTAGCGGAGGGTCCTAGATAACGGGCAGTGGGTCGGAATCTCCGGCGCACCGTCCTTGATGGATCTCCGAGGTTTCCGGGCGATGATCATGCGGTGTCATTGCCAGCAGTGACCTGGAGGACCCGCTTTCCAAGTGAGTGAGGCGTCCCTGGTCGATATGGCGGTTAGTGCCGGGAAATCTCATGAGATTTCCCGGCACTAGCTCATATTCATAGGGCAGCTGATGCGAACGCATATTATGAGTTACGAAAAACAAGGGTCGATTCACTCGTTCATTTTGCGAAGTAGACCTCGTGAAGGTAGGTAAAGGCTCCAGTACTCAGGGGCGTAAACACGAAACCCTCCAGTTTCTTGTTGAACCAGAAGTCATCCGGGAGATATCCGGCCCACAAGACCGGTTGCTCTTCATGGAGGATGCTCAGTGCCTCCTGGTATAGCGGTTTTCGCTCTTCCTGCTTGATCAGTGCGGCGGCTTCCTCTAGGATACCGTCCAGCTCGGCATTTTTGAACCGGGTGGTGTTTCCGGCGTCGATGTTGGCAGATTCGAAGCGAGAGAGCGTTCCCGCGGGATCGATGAAACCGGTAGTATTGACCCAGGCAGCTTCATAATCGCCCTGATTGTATCGATCGAGCAATACCGTCGTTTCTACCCACTGGGTCTCGATGTCCAATCCGAGCTTGCTCCAGTGATCCTGTGCCGCCACGCATGCCTGCTGTCGCTCCCGTGCAAAGTCAAAGGTCTCGATCAGCAGTGAGAAGGTTTCACCATCCTTTTGCATGGGACCGTTACCGTCACGCGTCCATCCCGCCTCGGCAAATAACTCCTCCGCCCTTTCTGGATCGAAGTCGTAGGGTTCGATATCGGGGTTGTAGGCCCAAAGGCTTGGTGGGATCGGTCCAGTGGCCATCGTCATTCCCTCTCCGAGGAACTCTTTGATAATGGTCTCCATATCTAGGGCATATCGGAGTGCCTGTCTTACGGTAGTATTTCCTAGATTAGGCTGTTCCGTATTGATAAACACCCCGGAAAACCCCAGTCCTTCACCGATGTTGTAGTCGATGTGATCCAGGGATTTCAGTTGATCCCATGCCGCAGGCATGGCCTCCCAGAGGAAATCGATGTCCCCTGCCTCGAGGGAGGAGCTGATCACCGTCCGATCGGGTATGATCTCGTATACCAGTTCGTCGAGATAAGGTTTCCCCCCGTGATAATCCTCGAACCTCTCGAAGATTATCCTTTCATCTCTACGCCACTCCACGAACTTGAACGGGCCCAACCCCACGGGATCTAGGGCGTAATCGGTCTCTGAAAGATCTTTACCGGCCGCAATATCTTCTTCAAGCAGGTGGCGTGGCACCAGGCCATAACTCAAGGCCATCGGTATGAAGGGTGCGTATGGATAGCTCAGATTGAACTGGACTGTCAGTTCATCGAGCTTTTCCACCGGTGCAACATCCAAATCTCCGGGAGCGGCCGGGTCCTCGGGGTCGGTAAGGGCATCGAAACCGGCTAGAGCGGCGAATTGTGGCCTTATCGTCGATCTGATCGCAGGGTTGAGGATAGTGTGAACGGTAAATATCACGTCGTCTGCCGTAAAGGGGGTGTCGTCGTGCCAAGTTACTCCCTCGCGGAGATGGAAAGTGATCGTCTTCCCGTCATCGGAGATGTCCCACTCTCGTGCCAATCGAGGTTCAACTCCACCGTCGGGACCGATTACCACCAAAGAATCATGAAGCCAGGAGTTGATCATGTTATCCACGGCGCTGATTCTGGCTATTGGATGAAGGTAGTTCGCGTCGGCTATATACCCCATGCGCAGGGTACCTCCGTATTTGGCGTCTTCGGGATTCTCATCGTCTTGTGCGGCTGATTGGCCGCAGGCCGACGCAGATAAAGTAAGTGTGGTGAGCAATATCACAATTAGCCAAACGATGCATTTCTTCACTTTGCGTAGTTCCTTTCCTTTGCCGCTATTTGCGACGCTACTTTGTTCCGACGAAGACTGAAGCCTATGCTTTTCTATCGATGAGGGTGGGATCGAGGGAATCCCTGAGCCCGTCGCCGATCAGATTGAAGGACAGTACCGTTAGCCAAATGAGTAGCCCCGCGAAAGTGGCGATCCAGGGGGAGAAGCGGAGGTGAAGGTGTCCCTCCGCCAGGATATTACCCCAGCTCGGGGTTGGAGGTTGCGCACCCAGGCCGAGGTAACTCAAACCAGATTCGAGGACGATTGCTTGGGCAAGTTGAAGGGTCATTTGCACGATCAATGGAGCCATAGCGTTCGGTAGAAGATGGACGGTGATTTGGCGCACAGATGATGAGCCGATCGCCCGTGCCGCCTCCATGAACGGCTCTGATCTAAGCTTCAGAAATTCCGCGCGAAGCAGCCGTGCGGTCGATGGCCAATACACCACGCCTATCGCGATTACGGTCATTCGAAACCCCGGTCCGAAAAGGGCCACCAGGATCAAGATGACGAAGAGTGCTGGTATTGAGTAGAACATATCGGTGAAACGCATCAGCAACCAATCAATCTTGCCTCCATAGAAGCCGGCACAGGCACCGATAGTGGCGCCTATCAGGGTCGAAAGCATCATGGCCATGAAGCCAACTGACAAGGAAACGCGACCACCCCAGATAATCCTCGAAAG
>CAYLPL010000217.1:0-2858 GCA_964385545.1 uncultured Clostridia bacterium
GGGCAGAACCCTTGCGTGCAGACGTGCTCCTCCGAGACGGGAAGATCGAGGAGGTCAAGCGTGGAGGATGCGAAACCGTACCCGATGACGCCAGGGTTATCGATGTTTCGGGGAAAATCGTGGCTCCAGGTTTTATCGACATGCACTCGCATTCCGACCTTGCCCTCTTTCGCCCGGAGGGTGTGGGCATAAAACTGGCCCAGGGGGTAACCACGGAACTGTTGGGACAGGACGGACTATCGGTGGCCCCCCTGGCAAGAGAGGACCAACCCCTATGGCGGGATAAGCTGTCGGGGCTTTTGGGTGAGGAACCCTCCCAGTGGAATTGGGAGACCGTCGGGGAGTATTTCGATGCCGTGGATTCCATACCACCGGAAATAAATGTCTGTTATCTCCTGCCGCACGGCCCAATCCGTGCCGCCGTAGTGGGAAACGAGGACGTGCCTACCACCGCCGCCGACCGAGAGCGTATGGGGCAGATGATCCTCGACGGGATGGCCGAAGGCGCGTGCGGATTATCTACCGGATTGATTTACCAGCCCTGTTCCTTCGCAGATCGCGACGAGCTGGCGGACCTCAATCGTTATGTCGCCGAGGCCGGTGGTTTCTTCGTGGTGCATATGAGAAATGAATCTCACAGGGTTTTGGAGTCCTTCGCCGAGATGAGATACGTAGCCGAACAGAGTGGTTGTCCACTACACATCTCGCATCTCAAAGTAGCCGGATTGGATAACGCCCACCTGTGGCCCCAGCTCCTCGGGGCCATCGACGATGCCCGTGAGGCCGGACTTGACGTTACCTTTGACCAATACCCCTACGCGGCGGGCAGTACCATGCTCGACGCGCTGCTGCCCAATTGGGTCCATGGAGGTGGTCCCGAGGCGGTAATTGCGCGATTGCGAGATCCCGAAATCCGGGACGAGATATTCACGGAACTCACCACATCCGAGGATCTCGGTGAAGAAGAGAACATGTACGCGCGCGGCGGTCCCGAGAGCGTAATGGTAACCTGGGTCAAGACGGATAAGAACGCCTGGGTGATCGGCAAAACCCTCGCGGAAATCGCCGACGGAATGGGCAAACACCCGGTAGTGGCGCTGATGGACCTTCTCGCCGAAGAGCGCCTGGCGGCTACTATGATCTCCTTTTGGGGGCGCGAGGAGGACATAATTCCAGCGATGCAGCATCCGGCCGGGTTGGCCTGTACCGACGGAATATACGGACCCCATCCCCATCCACGTCTCGGTGGCTCCTTCCCGAGAATCCTGGGCGAGTTCGTGCGGGAAAGGCGTGCGCTTACCCTGCCGCAGGCCGTGTATCGTATGACTTCAGCCTCGGCCGCGCGCCTGGGGTTGAACGACCGCGGGGTCCTCAGCGCCGGCAAGGTCGCCGACGTGGTCGTATTCGACGCGGATACCATCGAATCGCGAGCCAGCTACGAAGAACCCCTCACCCCGCCCCGGGGCATCGAGTACGTTTTCGTCAACGGGACCCTGGCCGTCGATGACGGCGCACCCACGGGGGCACGCGGGGGTCGAGCCCTGCGGTCCGGGTGAGGGCGAGGATATTCAGTAGGTGTCGCGGAAGGAGAGACTCGATCGCTGTCGAACAATCAGCTGGCTTAAGTCTTTAGCGGATCTGCGCCCACAGAGAATACGTTCAACATATTGGGGGAAGATGTGATGGAAACGGTGACTAGCAAGGAGGAGGGATCCCGGGTGAATGCCCGCCTGGATGTGAGAGGATGGGGAGGCTCCGGACCGGCGTGGGATAGGGTGAGGGCCGCCTTGATGCACGAGAGAGCGGATCGCATACCCATTACCGCATGGCGGCATTTCCCGGGTTTCGAAGACTCCGAGGGCCTGGCCAGGGTCCACCTGGCATTCCAAATGAGGTACGGTTTCGACATGGTCGTGTTCACTCCGCCCTTCGGATATACGGCGGAAGTATGGGGGTTCGATCGCGGCGAAGAAAGCGACGAACACGGTCGGCCGACGCGACCGGTACGCCCGTTCGAAGGAATGCGGCGATGGCCCAGTCTGCGCGGCGAAGGGGTTTCGGCCACCCCGTTTTCAGAAGTAATCAGGGCCGTCCGGCTCACGCGTCGCAACCTGGCCGAGGACGTGCCGGTTATCCTCACGGTATACGGACCCCTGACGACCGCCCTCTTCTTGCGAGGTGACGAGATGCGCCGCGATTTGAGGGGTATCATCTCCGACGAGGATTCCGCGGAGATAGCACCGGCGCTCGAGGTCATCCACCGAGTCACATCCCAGTTCCTCGACGCCGCCCTGGAAGTGGTCGACGGTATATACTACATCTCCTACTTTACCTGCGCGGAACACACCGGCGATGAGGAAATCGCCCTGCGGGCACTCGATCGCGATCTCCGACCCCTGGTGGAGCTCGAGGATCGGCAGAAGCTGTTGGCGCTTCACATGCATGGAGAAGACTTGCTTTTCGATGAGGTCATGGACTACCCGGCCGATATCTTCAACTGGCACGACCGCTGGGCGAAACCGAGTCTGCGCGACGCCCGGATGAAGACGGAGGCCGTTCTCATGGGAGGCATAAACGAGGCCGATACCATGCATCGGGAGACCTCGGCGGCGGTTTCTTTGCAGGTAGGGGATGCGGTCAGCCAGGTCGAAGGCCGCGGGATAATCATCTCGCCGGGCGGACCCATAAACCTGGATACTCCGTCAGAGAACATCCGCGCGGCGGTCGCTGCGGTGGAAGAACTCGGTTGAGCCTTTTTGAAGTAGACCGGCAATTGCCCGCGGGGCCCGGAAAGGAAAGTATCCGGGCCCCGCGTCCATTGGGTTTTTGGGGCGAATGCCGGGTGACACGGGGCATCT
>CAYLPL010000218.1:0-2835 GCA_964385545.1 uncultured Clostridia bacterium
GCCCACGGCTGACATGGTGTACCAGCTCGATTTCACCGGCACCTATTCTGGAAGGGATATCGACAAATTCGAAGAGCTTTCGCTGACGGCCGAACCTCCCGTGGAATTGGAGTATGCCCCTTCGATCGCCGAGTGTCCCGTGAGTCTCGAGTGCCGGGTCAAACATCGGCTGGAACTCGGAAGTCACGATGCCTTCGTCGCGGAGATCGTGGCGGTGACCGCCCGGGAAGACTGGGTGGACGAAGGGGGGCGCCCGAGTGGGGGAGCGGACGAGCTACTGTCTTACGGTGGCGGGATATACCGCGCCCTGGGTGAAGTGATCGGGGAACACGGCTTCTCGCGCGGGGAGCGATGAGATGATTGGTTTACGGCGGATCTTCCCGCCGGACGACCCGCCAAAAGGTCCATGGATCCCACTGCAAGGGGAGATCGTACACGCCACTTTTCGTCGCCGGGTGAACCGGTTCGTGGCGGAAGTGGATTTAGATGGCTCCCCGACTCGCGTACATGTCCCCAACTCGGGGAGACTGAAAGAATTGGCCTTCCCCGGCAACCGCGTGATCTTGAGATCCGTAGCGTCCCCCGCGCGCAAGACCCGCCATGACTGGATTATGGCAAAGACGTCGGGCGGCTGGGCTCTGGTGGATTCCCGGATGGGCGGTACGGTCTTCGCTCGCTCGTTACAGGAGGGGAGACTCCAGGAGTTCGCCGACGCAGTGGCGGTTCATCGGGAGAGGAAGCTTGGGAATAGTCGGCTGGATTTCTTCGTCGAGTTCTCGGGGAGACCCGATTGCTGGATAGAGGTAAAGAGCATCACCCTGACCGCCTCAGTTCCCTGGGGTTTCGAGGCCAGGTTCCCGGATGCCCCCACGGGTCGCGGTAGGCGGCATCTCGGGGAGTTGCTCCGCGCCCGAGGGATGGGGTATCGGGCCGCGGTTCTCTTCGCGGTGGGGCGACCCGAGGCCACCTCCGTGGCGGGTAACGCCGAGGTCGACCCGGAATTCGCCGCGATGCTTTGGGAAGCGGTGGCGGCCGGGGTGGAAGTTTACGCGTACCGGATCGATTGCTCCCCCGAACTGGGATACCGGCTCGGGCCCGGCCTACAGGTACATCTGGGTAACCTCGCACGGTAGCGAGGGAACGAGTATTGGACGGATATATACCCCAGGAAGGTCTCTTAAGGTCCTCAACGAAGTTGCATAATCAATATATTGTGGTCATTATGGGGGTATAGACCCCAACATCTAGTACCAGTCCAATTCGGAGGGATTCCCGTGCGATGCCCTCGCTGTTCGAGAGAAGACACCAGGGTCGTGGACTCTAGGCCAGCCGAAGAAGGCCGTACCGTACGCCGTCGTCGGGTGTGCAATCACTGCGGTGCCCGCTTTACCACCTACGAGAGGGTAGACACCACGGATCTCACGGTGGTCAAGCGCGACGGCCGACGAGAGCGTTTCGACAGGGAGAAGATAGTGGGCGGGATATCGACGGCATGCGAGAAGCGTCCGGTGTCCGCCAGCGACATCCAGGATCTCGTCAACGATGTTGAGGGAGAGCTTTTGGCCGAGGCGGAGCACGAGGTATCGTCGATCGACATCGGGAGGAAGGTCATGGAGAGACTGCGGGACCTGGACGAGGTGGCGTACGTCCGGTTCGCCTCGGTTTACCGCAGCTTCGCCGACGTGGAAGCCTTCAAAGATGTCATAGCCGGCCTCAGGATGGGAGCCAAGACGGACGAAGAGGGGAAGGTTTGAGTACATGACGTCGAGAATTGACTTCGGGAAAGAAATGGCGCTGACGGAAAATGCCCTTACGGTCCTGAAAAAACGATACCTGGCGCGCGATGCCGACGGGACCACGGTAGAAAGCCCGCGCGAGTTGTTTGAACGGGTGTGCCGCAATGTCGCCGCGATGGACATACTATATCACGAGGAAGTCTACGATCCCGATGGCACGGAGGAGAAGGCGGATCCGGGGACACGGAAACGTGACGATCTCCCGAGCATAAGCTACCTGACACCGTGGGACGTAGATACCCTGTATCGGGCATATCGTCGTATGGCCCGGGACGGGCGCATGCGGGTGAGCTTCGAACAGTTGTGCAATATCGCCGAAAGGGAAAAGGATGCGGTGATGGCGAGTGCCGCGGAATTTTTTGCCGTCATGACTCACCGGCACTTCCTTCCCAACTCTCCTACACTTATGAACGCCGGTCGAGAGCTGCAACAGCTTTCGGCCTGTTTTGTGCTCCCGATCGAAGACAGCATGGAGAGCATATTCGAATCGATAAAGAACGCCGCTCTCATACATAAGTCCGGTGGAGGTACCGGGTTCAGCTTCTCCCGGTTGCGCCCCAAAAACGACGTGGTTCGCACCACCGGAGGCATCGCCAGCGGACCGGTTTCATTTCTGAAGGTCTTCAACGCCGCCACCGAGGCCGTTAAACAGGGAGGAACGAGGCGTGGCGCCAACATGGGCATGCTCCGCGTCGATCATCCCGACATCTTGGAGTTCATCACCTGTAAGCAAGATAACGACGCCATCACCAATTTCAACCTTTCGGTGATTCTCACCGATGAATTCATGAAGGCCCTGGAAAATGACGAGGACTACGCACTTTTGAACCCGCGGGACGGTTCTCCCGTTGAATACATATCCGCCAGCCGGGTCTACGACCTGATCGTGGAAATGTCGTGGAAGAATGGGGAGCCCGGCGTGATCTTCATCGACCGGATCAACGCCGATAATCCCACCCCGGGCGTCGGTGAAATCGAGAGCACCAACCCGTGCGGCGAGCAGCCGCTGGAGGAGTACGAGGCCTGCAACCTGGGCCAC
>CAYLPL010000219.1:0-2833 GCA_964385545.1 uncultured Clostridia bacterium
CCTCCGGGAAGCCCTTCGCGATGGCGCCTTCGGATTGTCAACCGGACGGGATTACGTACCCGGATGTTACTCGACCCCCGAAGAAATCGTCGAGGTGGCCCGGGAATTGAGCTATTGCCCGGGGGCCTTTTATTCCAGCCATCTCCTGGACGAGGCGGACGGGTTGGTCGAGGCCACTGCCGAGGCCCTCGATATCGGCAAGATCCTGGGGGTTCCCACGCTTCTTTCGCATCACAAGGCGGTAGTTCCGAAGAACCGCGGACTAACGGAGGAAAGCCTCGCGCTGGTCGACCGGGTCCTCGCGGAAGGATATGACGTCCGACTCGATGTATATCCATACGATTTCTCCGCCACCATTCATCTCCTCGATATGTTACCGGATCACCTGACCCAGCGCGGGAGAGAAGAGGTCCTCGCCACCCTCGATCGGGACGAATCCTTCGCCCCGATCGCCCAACAGCTGCACTCGGGATATCCGGGTTGGACCAGCGCGTTGGCGGACTTCGATTGGGGATATACCGTGATCGCCAGCCCGGGCCATCCGGAAATCGCGGGCAAGACCGTGGGCGAGATTGCCACCGAGTGGGGCGTCGATCCCGCCGAGGCGATTCGCCGCCTGGTGCTTTCGGACGGCGGGCGCTCCGTTTGTTCGCTGACCATGAGCGAAGAAGACGTAACGAGGGTAATATCCCATCCTCGTGCGGCGATATGCACGGATAGTGCCGCCATGGACGCGCCCGACGCCAATTTCCGCGATTCGGTCCATCCGAGGAGCTACGGAAGCTATCCCCGTCTATTCCGCCGTTACGTGCGGGAATTGGGTGTCCTCGGACTGGAAGAAGCCGTCCATCGATGCACCGGGCTACCTGCCTCGTGGTTGGGACTCGCGAGTCGCGGAACCCTTTGCGCGGGGAATCGGGCGGATCTCGTGTTGTTCGACCCGGATGTTATCTCGGACGAAGCTACCCTCGAGCATCCCACCCGGCCGCCACGGGGAATTGATCTGGTGATGGTCAACGGAGTAGTCGTGGCGCGGGACGGACGCCACACCGGCGAGCTGCCCGGAGCGGTCATTAAAAGAGCTCAATAATCCACAAGAAGTTAGCGGGATCTACCGTTTCAGCGCACGCAGAAATGCCCCTCGAGTAGTCGGTCATCCGGACTACTCGAGGGGCATTTAACTATCATTCTTCCTCATCTTCATCTACTTTTTTAAAGTTCTCCCTACCCGTGGCGCCACAGTTGGGACAGCTCAGATCCTCGGGAGAACCCCTCTTACCGGTACCCGGATCCAAGTCCCCGAGCGGATCGCCGGACTGAGGATCGGCTCCAAAGGTGGTTCCGCATAGCAAACACTGCCACATAAGATTTCCTCCTTCCCGCGAGTGTGCATCGAAAGATGCCTTCTCACTCTTCGATTTCTTCAAAATCATCCTTCGGTGCTCCGCAGTCGGGACACACCCAATCGTCGGGCAGATCCTCGAACGGTGTATCCGGATCGATGCCCCCGGAGGGATCTCCGGCCTTCGGGTCATAAATGTAACCACAGATTAAGCATTCCCATTTGTTCAACCATTTCACTTCCTTACCAAAGATTTACTCGACCGCGACGTCCGTTTCACCCTGCCAAAGACCGTGGATATTGCAATAACTGAGGGCCATCAGTTTCCCGGGAGAATCGAAGGAAACCCTCGCCCTAATGAACGGCTCGGCCTTGGGTACGCCTCCCGATTCGTCGTCGCTTCCGTGGACGGAGAAACGATAATCCCCTACCTCGACGGGAAACTTGGCTCCTTTCGGGTGAAAGAGCAACTTGATCCAGGCTATGAAATGTTCGGGGGTATTGGGATGGGGAATCTCGCGGCCCACCGATACCTCCACCATTACCGGTTCGCCCGGACTGACAGTTGTCGGCAGCTCTATCACCGGAACGTGCTTTTCCGTCTTCCAATCGGCGTCCTGGATCAATTCTGAAAGGGACAATGCGATCACTCCCATTTGATAGTTTGCCTTCATATCGTAATTACCCCACGAGATTCCGAGATATCCCTCCTGAAGGAAATTCCCCATCCCGCTGGCAATTCCTTTCTACCCGGGCATTGGTCCGAAAACACGTTTTGTGAGTATCAACCACGCCGAATGGCCGGAGCGTGCCTCCAGAATCGTCGTGGTCCCTCCTGATAAAGAAATTGGGACTAAAACGGCCGCGTTCCGCTCCCAAGATGCCGGTGGCGCGATAAGCGGCAGGGATGTGCCACCAAAAACGCGAAATGATGCAGGTACCTTGCTGTCACCATCTCCACAAGCAGATCGGCAGTGCAGCGAGCAGCTTGGACGATCTGTTCGATCCGGGGGAAACGTCCCATGGCATTCTCATCTGGCAAAACCCGGGCGACTTTAACGACCTTTCGGCCTATCCTGGCAGTCATCTTCTTCCTTATCCTAGCCCTTTGGGCATCACTTTTCACCGTCCGAGAACAGGACACTGAACTTGAACCACCCCCAGCGAAACCCGAGGTGCGCGCTACGGTGGCAATTCCCGTCGGCATTCGAGGCTGGGACCCCCACCATCATTCCTGTCTCATTACCGAGTCGGTTCTTTGCAACGTCTACGATTACCTGATATGGAGATCTCCCGAGGGCCACCTGGAGCCGGGTCTGGCGACGTCCTGGGAACGACTAGATTCGAAGACCTGGCGGTTTAACCTACGCGATGACGTCTTCTGGCACGATGGTGTTCCCTTCGATTCCGAGGATGTGGTATTCACACTGAAACGGCTGGCCGCTATCGGGACTTCGGAGATCACACCCCAGTATCCTCACTTTCGCTCCA
>CAYLPL010000220.1:0-2792 GCA_964385545.1 uncultured Clostridia bacterium
CGCCTTGCTGCCCGATTCGAAGTCCTCTCTTTCCGGATACGCCGGAGCTCGGCAATGGAAGTGAGCGTCTACCCGCCCGGGCCAGACCCATTTACCATCGGCACACAATTCCTCCGACGTCTTTGGCGCAGTCCCTGGAGTAACCAACTCTTCAACTTTCCCGTCGCGCACCACTACATCCAGATCTCTAAGCTCTCCTGCCAGGTACACCTTACCGCCGACAATGTTGATGTCGTTCAAAATGCATCCTTCCTTTCAAACAGCTCCTCGATCCTACCTACAGTTTCCATCATCTGACTCGCGGATATGCCGGAGGCGGGAATTCATCCTGCGGCGAATCCTTCCCCATCCAGCGACACAGGGTATCTCGCACGTGATTTGAGACCCCCTGAGAATTGCGTACAACTTCTCCCTCGTCAACGCGGGTACTCTTGAAATCGTCCACCACATTCTCCCCGTCCACCAGGACTCTTCGGATATCGGCGGCGGTAGCGAAGTAGACCAGGCTCCTTATGGGATCCTCGGTGGGACCGATACTGAATCTATCGAAATCGACCATGACCACATCCGCCTTGGCGCCGGGGCTCAATTTGCCAAGATCATCCCGTCCGAGATATCGAGCGGCGTTCACCGTTACGGCGTCGAAGATTTCCTCCGCCCTACCGGAAGTACTGCTTTGTTCAGCCACCTTGGACATGATTGAGCCCCAGCGCATCTCACGGAGCATGTCCTGGGGGAAGGTATCGGTTCCGAGCAGCATATTGATCCCGGCCCGTCGGTATCTACTAAACGAATTCAGATAACCACCGCGGAACGTGTATATCCAGGGACAGTTGGCGACGCTTACTCCTCTATCGGCCAACACCTGCAGATCATCTTCCGAAGAAAGGGGATGATTACCACCTATGTGAAGGCAGTGAGTTAGCAGCCACCTCGGACTCAAGACATCGAGCGATTCGAGGTATTCTATCGGTGAAGCCCCGTATTCCGAATGGATAAACTCCATCTCTTCTTCGGATTGGGCGGTGTGCATTCGGACTCGTACATCTAGTTCCTCCGCCGCCTCGGCAGTGGCCAAAAGAAGATCTGTACTGCTTTGGTCGAGGGTGTAAGGAAACAGAAGACCCTGGATCTTGCCGCCGAAAGAACCGCGATAATTGCGGATCAGTTCTATACATCGGCTCAAGCCCTCCATACCTCGTTTCTCATCCAGGACGAAGGCCCTCTTACCATTTCCATCCGTGTATGGGGCGCGAGCACGGTAATGGTGGGACAGATACAGCCTCGGTCCCAGTTTGACCGCCGACTCAAGGTAGATCTGGGGCTCCCATTCGGGATCGTCCCAACGCTTGAACACCATCGAAGTAATGCCACATACGGTGGTGCAACCGGATTTGACGTGGTTAAGAAAACTCAACTCCGCTCCCAGACGAACCTCCCGGGGCGTGAATACCTCGCTCTGTTCGGGTTCCTCTACCCATGACCTCGGCCGGAAATAACCGCCCTCGGGAGGTTGATCAAATGAATACTGGTAGATCGACACGTCCATGAATCCATGTGAATTGATAAAACCCGGGCTTATCAGGCAACTACTCGCATCGACGATTCGATCCACTTCTCCGTCGTAGGCTTTGCCCGCGAATACCACTCGATCATCCTCGAGCACCAACTCACCATCGTCATATATGACGTGACTTTCCTGCTCCTCGTCGTAGCCAACAACCCAGCGCCCTCGATATAGAGTCTTCATCGTAACCCCACCTATGCTCCCTGGTAGAAGGCAATCGCGGAAATGCCGCACATGCTACAGAACGCGGGATATATCTCTTCGGTGTAACTTTCTCCGGTAAACGCAACCGTATCCAGCCCGGTTCGCTCGCAAAGAGGAACCATCTCGGCCAGATCGGCGTAGGTGGGGTGTTTAAAAACGAGTTCTATAGTAGTCGGAGTAGCAAACTTAAACGGTGAAACCCCTGCAAGATTATCTATCGCTTCGGCAGCTTCCCGTTCTATCTTCTCGTAGACTTTGGCGGGAGATTCGTGCCTGGCCTGGAATCGGTTCATGGCTTTCTTCGTGACTATTGGTCGAACTCCCGGCATATACTCTCGTACGTCTTCTGCCAGAACATCGTCGCCGAGCACTGCCAGCGTCGGAACTCCGAGACTACCGGCATAACCCGCAACCAGTTCAGTTTCTCCGACCGGCTGGCCGTTCATCCTGACTTCGGCGACGGTTTGGGCCCAGGCGGTGTGATCCAAAAGCCCCGGGTGGCGGCCTGCGCGCACGTGATAACCGAGCAGGAATGCTGCATCGAAGGTTTCGTCGATCCCCGAGGCTCCACTATAGGGAAGACTGGCTATTTTGCCGTTTATGAGCTCGACATCGGGATGCAGTCTTTCGCGCTGGATGTTGTGGCAGGTTCCGTGGGTGTCGGCAACGACAATTTCTGTAGCCCCTCTGGAAAAGGCCGCCCGGGCTACAGCATTCACCTCTTCGGTCAGCCATTTCTGCGCCAGGTCGTGCGCAGCGCCCTTATCACTGGTATGTTCGCGATTAATGACGCCGGAGACACCCTCCATGTCAGTGCCGATCCAAATCTTCATATCGTCTAAACACTCCTTTCGAAATCATCGCTCGGCGGACACCGTAGCCCATCACCTTACCGCAGGAAGGCTCCCACTACCCAGTAGGTGACAAAGGCTCCGGCCAAAAATGCAAAACTCAAGTACAAAACTATCGGAATCGATTGACGCAGGGCTCCCCATACGGCAAGCTCCAAGGTCACGGCGGA
>CAYLPL010000221.1:0-2789 GCA_964385545.1 uncultured Clostridia bacterium
TTCCTGGGCTATCAGAACGGCTATTATTCATCCTCAAGGATTGTGGCATTACTCAGGCTGAGATGGCCAAAAGATTGAAGTGCAGCCCCGCTCACATTAGCCAGATGAGGGGTGGGAAAAAGAAAGTCATAGGGGACAGCCTAGCTCAACATATATCAGATGTTTACGGGTATAGGTTTGAATGGGTTAAGTCTGGTGAAGAGCCATTGTACAATGAGAAGGAAACACGAAAACTGGCATCGGAATTGAATGAACTTGAAAGTCTCGTCGAAAAGAAAATAGAGCACCTTGAACACGAAGTCTTTTTGCTCAGGGAACTACTGAACGAAAGAAAGCGGGGGCGTCAATGAAATGGCTGAGAAACACTACTTGCGGATTGTTGGTTTTAGCTTGTCCTTCATTTTCTCAGTTTTCGGCTGATTGTGATGGCTCCTATGTTGGGACGACGGTGCAGCGGTCTATGGAAATCAAATCTCCTGGACACTCAGCGCATCACACCTTTCAGCCGGATGATACAATTTTAGTTAATATCTGGGTGCAAGTCCCGTGTGATGGCGATCACCAGGTGTGGGTTTCACTAGATAGTGGGGAAATCTACGATCATTTAGTAGCTGAATACCGTTGCGACACCGCCTCTATGTACCAGGAGTTGCCTCCGCAATATGATCCAGGGTGGAACATCAAGGTGCCCTGGGTACCCACTGATCTGACAGATTCGACGTACGGGAAGGTGATGTTTCTGGTGTACTGCGAGGAATGCAAGCACAGAATAACCCAAACCAACGAAACGACAATTCTCAACTATCGTCCGGCGGCGAGTACAGTATCCCGAATGAGACCCATACGCACCGGATCAGCTTCCCGCCCCCAAACGTACTACACAATCAGAGGGCGTCGCGTCGGGCCTGAGCACCTGTGGAGATCACCGGTGATCAGCCCCGACGGTCTGCATGTTCTGCCTGTAAAACGTAAACAATAGTGTCAAAGAGCGCCGACTAAACGACTAGACGACCTTGTGCGCCTTCGAATCAAAGTGTCGGCCCACCGGTTGTCGTCCCTTGAGGGAGAACTCCGGCGGTGGCGGATCACAATCGAAACGTGGTCGGCCGCATTTGTTGCATCGACCGTCCTTGATCCACCATGATTTTCCGCAGGCACATCTGCTTCTTGCCTGGCGGGGGCTCGCCATTTTCGGGCGGCAGTCGCTCACGCGGCCCCCATGATATGGCGCATCACCTGACCCATGGACATGGCTTCAACCCTTTTGGACGGCGTGTACAGGCCTTTCCACCATTCGCGAACCTTCTCCATTTCGCCGTTTTCGCGTTCTCGGCTCGGCATCAGGCTGTACCGTTTCCCGTTTGCATCGGGCACAAAGCCGGCCTGCACATAGCGCAGAATGCCGTTTTTCCCGTCTGCTTCCCGCGCCTTCCAAAACGCATCGATGGTGGTGTCCCAATCCCCGCCGCAGAGCTTCCTGATCCGCCCGATAGCGGACCACGGTATCTTCTGTCCATTGATCTCAATTCCGGTCATCGTCCAACTCCTCTCGTAAGGTGATCGCCGATAGTATCTCTGATTTCTTCGACCTCGTCTTCGGAAAGTGCGATGATCGGCCGGGCCGGAATGGTTACCTTGTGGTTTCTCCCGGCCTTGCCGCCGTAATGCATGATGTGCGCCTGAGCCTTATTGGAACCGACTGTGACCGAGTCATTGGTGGGGTGCGATGAAAATGACGCCGCGAGATCTCCCCCGACCTGGAGTATCGGGTGAGCACCGCGCCCTTTTTTTCGTCGTTGCTCGACGGTGGCCGGAGCCAGATCTCTCCAGCTTTTGCTTCCCCCACGCCATGAATCCGGGTCGGAGTAGCGACCTTCCTGAAAGAAGTTCTCCTCGATCGATGAGAGCATGATTTCGCCGATACTGCGCATTGCCGGCAGAAGCTGAGTCCCCTGGTGTTCCAGACGATCAAGTCCGTCCTGAATCTCACGATCTTCGATTCTCCCGGAAATCATTGACCCGGCCCTCCTTTTGCTGTATATTTGGAGGTATGGAGAAACTCATCGATCATAATCCGACCAGGGCCGAACTGATCGCTCTTTTCGGTGGTGTGCCTGCAACGCTCGACGGTCCGTTCTTCGACCAGGACGGGGAGTACGCGAGCATCGCACGGCTGTACCTGTATCGCGGTGATCAGACAAAGCATGACGAATACATGGGCAAGATTGAAAACGAACAATATCGCTACGATATGCTTAGTCATTGCCGGCCCCCAGAATCCACCTGACTACCGATCTGAACTTATCGGCGCTCTGCCAGCGTGTTACCTCCCGAAGCGCCTTTCTGACAGTGCTGCGTTTGTTTTTTGACAATGCAGAGAGTTCCTTCGACAGCTCTATGTGCATCTTCTGATATGGTGCGTCGTACAAGACCATCTGGAGCGGGTTGAAAATGTCATCGGTTTTGAGTGACAGTTCTTCTAGTAGGATGTCAAAGTTTCTCACCCAATGAGAGTACCCGAAACCTTCTCGGATGACCTGCTGCTGATTGCGTGCAGTGGTCCCCAGCGCATGCAAAAACCGTGGGTACGACCTACGGGACACCCATTGGTTGAGTGTCTCCATGGCCAAATGTGCCGGACCATTTCGCACGGGCAATGCCGGGTTTGCCGATCTGTTGTGCAGAATCTCGTGCCACAGGCATTCGAGGGAATACTCCTGTTTGAATGTCAGCGCCTTACCTTTTCGAATTGCCGCGCACGCACTTACGATTTCGTCGGCAGGGTTGAA
>CAYLPL010000222.1:0-2776 GCA_964385545.1 uncultured Clostridia bacterium
ATCATTGCGACACGATTCTCGCCGCGGTGGATGAAGCTTCTCGATCCCACTGATCGGCTCGCGGCATCCTCTCCGGCGGGATTCGATCGTCGAGTCTCCTTGGCATGACAATCCCGCCGATGCAGCGGGGACTTCAGATAAGGTGTGGGAGATTGAAGGAGGTGCCGCGTGGGGCAGGGTCGGGTATATCACTTGCGGGACTTGGCGGTGTCCGTCGATCCCGGGGCCGTCGTCGCCGCCGCCGGTTATCCCCGCGACTCGGGTAATACGGCCGTCGAGAACGAAATCGAGCGCGTCATCGCGCGCCATCGGCTTCGCCTAGCCTACCGCCGCGACCCCTTGGCGGTTGGAAACGGTCGGGTGAAGATCGGAGGCGATCTCCTCATTAACTCCGTCTCGCTGGCCCACTTCTTCGAGGGTTGTAATGCCGCATTGCTCGTGGCATCCACCCTCGGTGCCGAGATCTCCGATGAGACCCGGCGGCTAAGCCATTCGGGGCGTATGGACGAGGCGTACCTGTTGGATGTGATCGCCTCGCAGATGGCCGACGCCGGTTTGGGAATGGCCCGCCGCCTGGCCTCACGCCATCTGCTGCGGCGCGGGGAGTGGACGACTCGACGTCGCTTCAGCCCCGGGTACGGAGACGTGGACCTTAGCCTGCAGCTGCCCCTATTTCATCGATTGCAGCTGCAGGAATTGGGCCTATCGATCTTACCGAGCTACATGTTGGTTCCCAAAAAGACCGTGGTGGCGTTTTGGGGGATTGGGAGGATGACGCGGTGAGTGAAGCGAGACTCGAGGAGATGCTGCTCTGCGGACCCATCTTGATGGACGGGGCGACGGGACACGAGCTGTTTAGGCACGGCATGCCGTCGGGCGTGTGTCCCGAGGACTGGGTGCTGGATAATCCCGGGGTAGTTCGCGATCTGCAATCGCGATACGTGGCCGCGGGATCCAGAATAATCCTCACCCCCAGCTTTGGTGCCAACCGCCGCAAGCTCGCCGAGTATGGACTGGATCGGGACGTTTTGGGTTTGAACCGGAGACTGGCCGAAATATCCCGTTCGGTAGCGGGCGATGCTCTGGTCGCCGGGGACGTATCCATGACGGGCGATTTCGTGCGACCAACGGGATCCCTGGACTTCGAGGAGGCCGTAAAGATCTATGCGGAGCAGATACGTGGCCTGGTGCAGGGCGGGATCGACCTGGTATTCATCGAGACCATGGTCGATATAGCAGAGGCGCGCGCGGCCCTCATCGCAGCGCGCGAATCGTGCGAATTGCCCATCATCTGCAGCATGACCTTCGAATGCGACGGGACCACGGTCACCGGCGTCCACCCCGCAAGCGCCCTGATAACGCTGCAATCACTTGGTGCCTTCGCCGTGGGCTGCAACTGTTCTACGGGGCCCGCTGATATGCTCGGCATCATCTCGGAGATGGCCCCGTATGCGGAGGTCCCGCTGGTGGCCAAACCCAATGCCGGGATGCCGCGAATCAACGCGGCAGGGGACCCCGAATACTCCCTGAATCCTGCGGAGTTCGCGAGGGAATACGCTTTGCTTTTGGGTGCCGGCGTGGAAATCATCGGCGGATGCTGCGGGACACATCCCGGGCACATCGAAGCCCTGGCCGAGCTCGACCATTCGCTTCGAGGACGGCCCCCGCGGGAGAACGGATCCCAAAGGGGGATGGTGTGTTCCCCGCGCAAGCGGGTTGATCTGGGCGAAGACCGACTGCGGATAATCGGGGAGCGCATAAACCCCAGTGGGAACGGGAGATTGTCGGCCTCGCTGCGGCGAGGTGAGATGCAGGTAGTGCGCGAATACGCCATCGAGCAAGAAGAGGACGGTGCCGACCTGTTGGACGTCGACGTTGGCTCGCCTTCTTCGGAAGAACTCGAGCTCGTCGATGCCGTGGTGGAAGAGCTGGCGGCGCGGGAGGTTCCCGTCGCCATCGACTCCGCCGACCCCGCGGTGATTCGCCGTGCCCTCCGGCGATATCCGGGCAGGGCCCTGGTCAATTCAATCTCCTTCGAATCGGAGAAGATGGACGTGCTCATGGATATCTGCCGCGAATACGGCGCCCCCTTCATTGCCCTGCCCATAGGAGACGAGGGGATACCCGAGACGGTGGAAGACCGCCTGCAGCTGCTGAAGGCCATCCGGGAAAGGGCCGTAGAGGAATATCGAATCGACCGGGATGACATCGTCTGCGATTGTCTAATGCTTCCCCTTTCGACCGATCCTGTTGCCGCAACGCGTGCCCTGCGGCTGGTGGAACTGGTGCGGGGAGAATTGCGGGCCCCGGCAGTCCTGGGTCTTTCCAATCTATCCTTCGGGCTTTCGAATCGAAGCGCCCTGAACGCCACCTTCCTCGCCATGGCGGGCCTGCGCGCGCTGTCGCGGCTGCTACCGAATGTGTGGGACGCGGCCATCTCGGAACCGCGTGCCGGGGGTGTGGCCCTCCTGGTGGGGGGCGATGGACGCTGCGGATTGCACTGGGCGGGGCACTCCGCGGACGCGACGGTCCACGGGGATTTCGGGGATCCGCTGGATGGTATTCGCTGTAGTATCCTGCGGGGGCTTCACGAAGATGTAGCCGGACTGGTGCGCGACGCCGTGGCGGAAAAGGACCCGGCCTTCGTCCTCGATTCCTGCATCTTCCCCGCCATCCGTGAGGTCGGGTCCCGGTACGAAGAGGGGTGCATCTACCTACCGCAGCTCATCGCCTCGGCCCAGACCGTGGAGAGGGCTGTGGCCGCGCTGCAGGAGCT
>CAYLPL010000223.1:0-2775 GCA_964385545.1 uncultured Clostridia bacterium
AATATCCCGCATACTTTTGGCGAATCTCCACCTCTTCCAGAACCGCCGGAGCCGGCTTGTGATCTATCCGTGCCGCCCTCATCAAGCCCGCGTAATCCACTTCCGGCCGACGCAGAACCTCCTCCAGGGACGAGACTTCCCTCAACGGCGACGTCCCCACGGATTCGAGATAGGCATCTATCTCAGCCTCCCCCGGGCGTAATCTGGTGGACCGCAGAAACTCCACCTCGTCCTCTATCAGGGCGCGACGACGTTGCATCCTACGATAGCGTGCCTCTCCCACACTCCCCTGGCGGTATCCCTTTTCCGTCAAACGCAAATCGGCGTTACCCTGTCGCAACAACAGCCGATACTCGGCTCGGGCGGTCAACATGCGATACGGTTCTTCGAGCCCGCGTGTGACCACGTCGTCGATGAGTACACCCGTGTACCCTTCCGATCGGTCGATGATCAGGGGCGGAGCCTCGCGGAGTCGGGCTACCGCATTAATCCCGGCGATCAGGCCCTGGGCGGCAGCCTCCTCGTAACCCGAAGTACCATTGATCTGTCCCGCGGAAAACAGCCCCCCTATATCCTTGACCTCCAATGTGGGACCCAGCTGGCGAGGATCCAGGTAATCGTACTCGATCGCGTAACCGGCCCTGACGATCTGGGCTCCGCGCAACCCGGGGATGGTATCCAACACTTGTTCCTGCACGTCCTCGGGCAGACTGGTCGAAAGTCCCAGAACGTAAAGCTCCCGACTATATCTACCCTCGGGCTCCAAGAATATCGGGTGTGAATCGCGGTCGGGGAATCGCATTATCTTGTCTTCCACCGAAGGGCAATGCCGTGGACCCCGGCCCTCAATGGAGCCATCGAACAGCGGGGCGCGATGGATGTTGGCGCGAATCAATTCGTGCGTCTGCGCCGTAGTCCTGGTGAACCAACAGGGCAATTGCTCGCGCACCGGGATCTCTTCTTCACCGTCCGGATCGTGCACGGGTGACATAAAAGAAAAGGCCCGGGGAACGGCATCTCCCCCCTGCCTTTCCATCTCATCGTAATCGACGCTGTCCGCCAAAAGACGCGGTGGAGTACCCGTCTTAAACCGGTGCAAGCTTAGCCCGAGTTTTGCCAGGTTGGCCGACAAACCGCGAGCGGGCAGCAGACCACCCGGTCCCGACTCGTAGGCGTAGTCCCCGGTGATCACTCTACCCTCGAGATACACTCCGCAGGCCAAAACTACCGTGCCGGTGGGGAAACGCACTCCCGTCCGCGTGTGCACCGCACGCACACGACCTCCTTCAACTTCGACCCGATCTATGAGTCCCTGACGCACCGTGAGCCCGGGCTGCGACATGACGGTATCCAGCATCCGCCGGGAGTAAGCCCGTTTGTCCGCCTGGGCCCGCAACGCGCGGACGGCCGGTCCCTTGCCGGTATTGAGTACCCGCATTTGCAGATACGTCTCGTCGATGGCCCGCGCCATTTCACCGCCCAGCGCGTCGATCTCAGCGACCAGCTGGGCCTTTGCGGGTCCCCCGATGGAGGGATTGCACGGCATAGCCCCAACGCTGTCGAGATTGAGGGTCATGAGCAATACCTGGGCACCCATGCGAGCCGCCACCAGTGCTGCTTCACAACCCGCGTGACCGGCGCCGACAACCACCACGTCGTATTCGTTTCGCGTACTCAACAAGGACCACCACCCGCGAGGGAGAAACCATCCGCGAAAAACCCCTGTCCCAAGACCGCGAGCGGAATCAAGTCAATGGCAACTTTCCGCAAAGCGAGGGTTTCCATCGGCGATCCCAAAGATCTTCGGTCTCTCAGTATCGTCTTGATCGCGTCTCCACGCCTTTCAAAAACCATCGACCTCACTTGCCCACACAAAAGTTGGCAAAGATATTGTCCAAAAGATCCTCCGTCACCGATTCCCCCGTAATGTACCCCAGGCGTTCTATGGCTTCTCGCAGGTCTATCGAGGCCACATCCACGGGCATGCTTCCTCCTAGCGCCGAGACGAAAGCCGAAACGGATTGTTCCGCCGCCGCCACGGCTCGTTCGTGGCGCGCGCTGGTAATCACGGCTCCCTCGGATTCGCCTCCCCAAGCGCCACCGGATCCCAAGACCAATTCGGCCACCTTCTTACCCAATGCGTCCAGGCCCTCACCGGTTAACGCGGAAGTACGCACTACGGGGGCATCGGGCATCATCTCTCGGATCTGCCCGATCGGCACGGCGCCCTCCCGCAGATCGGTCTTATTCACGACGATGACCGTCGCCGGCCCCTCGGACAGGCTCGAGACGATACCGCGATCTTCTTCCGTAAGTCCGTTGGAATCGTCGAGAACCACCAAGATAAGCTCCGCACGCCTGGCCGCATCCCGGGCCCGTTGCACTCCCAGCCGCTCCACGTGGTCCCCACTTTCGCGGATACCCGCCGTGTCCACCAGGATCAGTGGAATACCCTGCAGTATTAATTCCTCCTCCACGGTATCCCGAGTGGTCCCGGGGACGTTAGTAACGATGGCTCGCTCCCGTCCCACCAGCGCGTTCAGGAGGGAAGACTTGCCTACGTTTGGTCGGCCCAATATTACCGTTCGGATACCTTCCCTAAATGGTCTACCTACCGCGGCAGACTCACGAAGATCTCGCAACCTTTCACCAATTCGCTCGGCGGCCGCGATGATATCGCCCATGTGTCGCTGCTCAATATCCATCTCCGGGTAGTCCAAAACCACCTCGATGGAGGCCAAAAGATCCAGCAATTCCGAACGCAATCGACGGACC
>CAYLPL010000224.1:0-2762 GCA_964385545.1 uncultured Clostridia bacterium
GCATCCCCGTACCCGAATCGGGACTCATGAAGTCGCCGGGGGATGATCTGCCACTGCCGACTCCCGCAGTCCTAAAATCTCAGGTTCTCGTCGGTGGACGAGGCAAGGCTGGTGGAATAAAGGTTGTCCAAAACGACGCCGAAGCGGGCCGCGCCCTGGGGGAACTTTTCGATATGAGAATCGGTGGAGAGCCGGTTGCCGCGGTGCTCATGGAAGAACGGGCAAGCTTCAGTTCCGAGTACTACATCGCCTTCACCAATGATGGCGGTAGGGCCCTTCCCCTCATGATCGCGAGCGCCTCCGGGGGTGTGGACATCGAGCAGGTGGCCAAAGAAGATCCCGAAGCCATCCTCACCAAGGTCGTGGATCCCTTCTTCGGCCCCATGGATTATCAGGCCCGACGAACCGCGAGAGAGCTTGGCATATCCGATACCCGCGCACTGGGCGATCTAATGCGGAAGATGTACAAGATGTTCACCGAATTGGATGCAACGCTGGTGGAGATCAACCCCCTGGCCCAAACTCCGGACGGGTTGTTGGCCCTGGATTCCAAGGTTCTGCTGGACGAGAAGGCCGCATTCCGCCACGGCGCATTATTCGGCTCGCTGATGGAAGAACAAAACGCCCTTAGCGGATCGAATCTCACCCTCGAAAAAGAAGATACGACAACCTTCGTCGATCTCGACGGTGACATCGGAATGATCTCTGACGGGGCGGGTACGGGCATGCTCACCCTGGATCTCATGAGAGACGCCGGGGGCGATGCGGCCACCTTCTGCGAAATGGGAGGCTTCACCAATCCTCAGGTGATATATGACGCCATCTCCGTGGTGATGGCACGGCGCCCCAAAGTCCGGGCACTGCTCATAGTGCTCATAGGCGGATTCAACCGCATGGACGAAATGGCAGAGGGCATTGTCAAATACCACGAAGATCACGGAATCGACGTTCCGCTGGTGGTCCGCATGGTGGGAACTCTCGAAGAGGTTGGTAAAGAGACGATGGCGCAAGCTGGCCTCGATACCTTCGACGATCTTCCGGAAGCCGTGGACGAAGTGGTCCGTCTGGCAAAGGGTGATAGCTGATGTCTATTCTCGTAAACGCAGAAACCAAGGTATTGGTACAGGGTATCACCGGGCGTTCCGGATCCTTGCAGACCAAGGTCATGCTCGAGGCCGGCACCAAGGTCGTTGCCGGTGTCACGCCCGGTAAGGGCGGAAGTGAAGTCCACGGAGTGCCGGTCTACGACTTGATCGAAGACGCCACCGCGGAACACGACATCGATGCCGTGATAACCTTCGTGCCCGCCCGCTTTGCCAAAGATGCCGCAATTGAGGTATTCGACGCGGGTATCAAACTTCTCGTGTTGACCACAGAGTAAATCCCGGATCACGACGTGATAGAGATAATCGCCGCCGCACGGGCTCGGGGCTCCATCGTTGTCGGTCCCGGCACGCCGGGTATCATAGCCCCGGGGAAATGCAAGCTGGGGGCGCATCCCACCAGGATGTTCACCGAGGGTAACGTCGGCATGGTATCCAAAAGCGGTGCCCTTTCATACGAGGTCGGCAAGAACCTCACCGAAGCCGGCATCGGTCAATCGACGGTCGTGGGCCTCGGGGGCGGTCCCATCTGGGGATTGTCGCAAACTGAAGTGCTCCAATTATTCGAAAATGATCCGGAGACCGACGTTATCGTACTGCTTGGAGAAATCGGCGGAAACATGGAAGAAGAGGCGGCCGCGTACATCGCCGATAATATTACGAAGCCCGTGGTCGCGATGATCGTGGGCCGCGCGGCTCCGGAGGGCAAGTCCCTCGGCCACGCTGGCGCCATCATCGAGGGCGATCGCGGTACCGCCCAGGCAAAGATTGCCGCTCTATCCAAGGCGGGCGCGCACACCGCGAGGATTCCGGCCGATATGGTCGACATCATCCGGAAGGTTAGGAGTGAAACACGTGCCAGTTCACATTGATGGCGACATATGTAAAGGCTGCGGTCTTTGCGTCTATTATTGCCCCATGGGCGTGCTGGAGATGGGCAGTCAAATGAATAGAAAGGGCTTCACCATCGCCCGGGTAGAATCTCCCGAGGCCTGCACAGAGTGTAAACTCTGCGAGCTAAACTGCCCCGATCTGGCCATCTACGTAGAAGAAGAAAGCAAAGTCGAGACGGGCTAGCAGCATATCTTCCCAAGCAATAGGATCCCAGCGGCGAGACGAACCGCGGCGCGGATCCTATTGCGTTTTCTAGTCCGATCACCTGTGAGCGTCCAAGACCCTCCGCGCGAGATCTACCACCATCTGCCGCATGGAATCCGGGGCGATAACCTCCGCTTCACCGCCGAATCCGACGACCCATTCCGCCATTTCACCTAATCCTCCACAGTGAAACTCGGCGACCACGCCCTCGGAATCCTCGCGAACGATGCGCTGAGAAGGATGCCATTCGAGTTCTTTTACGAGTCTCGCCGCCAATCCACGGAAATAGATCCTAACTTCTACCGCTTCTCCGCGCTCCACCAGCCATGCGGCGGCCAGAAACTCCTCGAGATTAAAACCCCTCGGTCTGACAAACGACTCCTCCGTCAACTGCGAGTCGGTGACTCGGTCCACCCGGAAAGTCCGGAGCTCATCCCGGAGACGACAATAGGCCACCACGTACCATGCGCGCCATCGCTGGAAGACGGCCAAGGGTTCAATGGGGCGTTCCACCGGGGTATCGTCACCCCGTCCCCAATACTTAATCCGCACGACTTTGTG
>CAYLPL010000225.1:0-2752 GCA_964385545.1 uncultured Clostridia bacterium
CCCATGGCGGCGTTCTTGTAGGTCATGCCTCGGGACAGCCTGAGAACGTCGATTATGGCCTCGTCTTCTGTCTCGTAGGGCCACATCCGGGTTCCGCCCAGCGCAGGACCCAGCGTAGTATCGTGGATACCGATGATGGCCTTCAAGCCCGAGACTTTATCGTAGCAAAACACCAGCTGCTCGTGTTCGGTTTCCCTCATGGCTTCAAAAATCTGCACGGTACATACCCCTTTCGATACCCATCAGCGAGGTAGATAGATTCGATTGATCTCACCCAGGATCCGGATCCGCTCCCTTACCAGTCGGTCGGCGGCACGAAAGGGTGCTACGGACCATTCGTCGGCCCGGGCGAAACAATCCAACAATAGATCGTAAAGGCCCTCGGTCTTCCTGGTAACCCTATCCCGGTCGTAACCTTCAACCTCGTCGGCCACCTGGATCAACCCGCCGGCATTAATTATGTAGTCGGGAACGTAGAGGATACCCAACTCGTGCAACCTATCACCCATCTGTGGCTCGGACAATTGGTTGTTCGCCGCCCCAGCGACGATCCGGCACTTCAATCTCTCGACGGTGTCACAATTCAAGATGTTGCCGAGGGCGCAGGGACTGAAGATATCGCAGTCCACATCGTAGATCGCTTCCGGCTTTACCGACTCCACCTGGTAATCCTCGGTGACCCTGTTCACCGCGTCGGAATCGATATCCGTGACGATAATGTCACAGCCGGCATCGCGAAGAAGTCCGACCAGGTGTTCGCCGACCTTGCCGACGCCCTGTACCGCTACCCTCTTACCGTTCAAATCGTCGTCGCCCCATACGTGCGCGGCGGCCGCCCGAAGACCGTGGAGCACCCCCTGGGCGGTGGTTATGGAGGTATTGCCGCTGCCCCCGGCATACTCGGGCAGGCCCACCAGCCAGCGGGTTTCGGAACTCGCGACCACGAAATCGTCTCCCGTGGTACCGACGTCAGTACCCGTGATGAAGCGCCCACCGAGTCCTTCTACGAAACGACCGAAGCAGCGGAGCAATGCCTCATCTTTATCTCTACGGGGATCTCCCCAGATTACGGCTTTACCTCCCCCGTGGTTGGTGCGAGTAATGGCTGATTTCTCCGTCATTCCATAGGATAGGGCCAGCGCGTCGTCGATTGCTTCCTCCTCGGAGGGATAGTCCCACATCCGACATCCCCCGAGAGCGGAACCCAGTGTCGTGTCGTGAATTCCGATCACACTCTTGAGATCACTCGTTGCATCCTGACAGAATATCAGTTGCTCGTGGCCTTCTCGGGCCATTCGCTCAAAAATACCCAAAGTTACGCCCCCTTCATATTAACGATATTCGCACATATTTCTGATTTCCGTGATCCCGCCGGTCAGAAAAAGGGGCCACCGGGGGTGGCCTTAAACCTCCGGAAACGTTCATTCTCGCGAGAATCCCGTACCGATCGCTCGATGTTCCGACGTCCTGCAATGACGGGCCTAATCTGATTATGGACTTCTCGGAACCTCCGGCATTATCCTCCAAATTGCACCGGTCAATTCGGATACATCGTCGGTTTCCACATTATCGCGGGTACAATGGAACCTTATCGGGGTATTCCCGGGTATTCGTAATTATCGGGGACGATACGCTCCGAAACTTCCCCCGCATAATGGGGAATACCCGGGATGTTCGCTCGGCGATGACACGAAGCTCGTTCGATCGCGATCAGCGTTCCTCGTTATCCCCCGACTTCAGTCGCACGCGATCGGCCACCAAAGCGATGAATTCGGAATTCGTCGGTTTACCCCGGCTGGGATTTAGGGGATAACCAAAATGGCGTTCCATCAGATCGGGATACGCGCGGTCGTAAGCGGTCTCTATCGCATGCCGAATGGCGCGCTCCACGCGTGCGGCCGTTGTATCGAATTCCTCCGCCACCGCGGGATACAACTCCTTCGTGACGGCCTCAATCAGGCTCACATCCGACACGACGAGCATTATTGCCCGGCGCAGATATCGGTAACCCCTGACGTTGGGTGGAATTCCTACGGCTCGCAGCATGCCTGTCACTTCACCCATGGTGTCGCTTGCGGCGACATCCAATCCCGAAGACACCCCGCCCGTCAATCCTTCGGAGCCACCGTTGACCATATCGCGGATCCTGGTCGCTAGGATCTCCAAATCGAAGGGCTTCATGAGGAAGTATTCCGCGCCGAGCCGACAAGCCCTGGCCGTGATGCGCTCCTGACCGAAGGCGGATAACATCAGCACCTTGCTCCCGTCGCCGTGTCGCGAATCTGCGAGGCGTTCCAGTACTGAGATGCCATCGAGGTGCGGCATGACCACATCCAGGATGATCACTTCGGGATGCTCTTCCTCGAGAGCGGTTAGGAGACTCCCGCCATCGTTGAAATAGCCCAGCATACGCAGATCGGGCTGGGTATTCAGATACCGGGTGACGATTTTACACAGTGCCTCGTTGTCGTCGGCCATCATTACACCGATGGGTTGACTCTTCGTTGCCACCTGCAGTTCAATCCCTCCCAAGAGTTCTCGATTCATACCATATATTTCCATTATATGTTTTCGCCCGGCGCCCTCGGAATCCTCCTTCCCGGTCCCGGCTATCCGCAAAGGTCGACGCCGAATCATTACACATGGACTCTCCCGGGTGTATATCGGTGTCCCGGCCCTGCCACTTGAGTCCGCGAACAGCATTCCGGAGACGGCCAAGTAGGCGGGGCAACGCTTGCCGACCGCCGGAAAT
>CAYLPL010000226.1:0-2750 GCA_964385545.1 uncultured Clostridia bacterium
CCTGATGATCGAGCGTTTCTCCTTCAGCGACCGGCAACCCGGCAATCGCAAGACCAGCGTGATCAGGCCCACGCGGGGCGTACCCGCGGGCTCGTTGTAGCGCAACTTACTCACCTCACCGACATATTCATCCCCGGGCGGGACGGATCCTGCCCGGCGGCGGAAGGGAAGAGCATGGAACCGCGAACGGAACTAATCTACCTGGAGAATCGAGACCGACTCGAGTTTTGCGCAAAAGTCAGCGATGTTCGTCAATGCGCGGACGGTTTTGCCGTGATCCTCGACCGCACGGCCTTCTTTCCCGCCGGGGGAGGCCAGCCGGGCGACCGTGGGGAATTGGAAGCGACTCCGGTGTGCGATACCACCCTCGAGGACGGGGAGGTATTGCACCACACACCGCGACGACCCCCTTTCCGACGGGGAGACGTCGTGCGTGGCCACGTGGATGCATCTCGCAGGCTGGATCACTCGCGCCAGCACACTGCACAACACCTGATATCCGCCGTCTTCGCCCGGGATCTCGGCGCCGACACCCTATCCTTCCACCTCGGGAAACGGGAATGCACCGTCGACTTCGACATCTCTCCGGAGGCGGTCGATCGGAAGAAGTTGGACCAGTTGGAAGCGCGCGTAAACGAATACGTGATGCAAAACCTACCGGTCACGGTAGTCTATCCCGACGGAGGCGAGGATGGACCCGAACAATACCGAAGGGCGGCCGGAGAAATCCGGGGAGCACTGCGGCTGGTGCGGATCGGGGACGATCTCGACGTTTCCGCCTGCTGCGGCACCCACACCCGGCACACCGGCGAAATCGGCCCCGTATTCCTCGAAGAGTACTCGCGCGTTCGCGGTGGCCTGCGATTGACTTTTTCGGCCGGAGACCGGTCCCTAAAGGTGAATCGCGATCGGCGAAGCCTCCTCTTGCGGCTCGCGACGCGGCTGGAGACGCCCGCGGTCGATCTCCCGAAACGATTGGAAAACGTGCTCTCGGAGCTAGATGACCTCAACGAGGGCCTCAAGCGGGCGGCCTCTTCCCTGGCGGAGCTCCGGGCCCGGGATTTGGCCCGGCCTTCGCGGGATGCGCTCCTGCTGCTGGAAACCTGGGACGAATCCGAGGTACCCGACGAAAACCACCCCCGCGCCGTGGCCGCCCACCTGCCCCAAGAACGCGACTGGGTCTTTTTGGCCGGTCTCGTCTCGGGCAATGCGGTGCGGGTTACCATGGTGCGTTCGCCGCGAAGTGAAGTGGATTTGACGGCAAGACCCCTGGAGTTATTCCGCGAATTCGGGGGGCGCGGCGGGGGATCGGCGGACCTGGTTCGCGGCGCCATCGACCTCGAAGGTTATGCGGCCTTCTCGGATGCCCTTCGCGAACACCTGGATTCCACCGGTGACAAAAGCGGTGGATGATGGGCTCCCCGTGGAATCCCGGGTAACCGCGGCACACCTTCACCCCGCAGGACAGCACAGTGTCGATCGGCGGGCGCCCTCTGCTATAATGGGCCGGAGAACCGCTTCACCGCGTCGGACTGATCGGAGGAGATCGCCACTTATGGAAGACCATCACACAACCGTCGCCGTCGTCGGCCTCGGCTTCATCGGCCTACCCCTGGCCCTCAGCTACGCCATGGAGGGCATCAACGTGGTCGGGGTGGACGTAAACGAAGAACTCGTTCGAAGAATCGGTGACGGGGAGAGCGACCTCGAAGAATCCTTCGAAGGTCGCACCATCGAGGACATACTGAAGCGCGAACTGCAAAGCGGCAGGTTCCGCCCCACCACCGAGTACGCGGAGGCCGCCGCCGCGGCCAACGATTATGTAATCACCGTCGGCCTGCCGGTCAACGGCGGAAAGGTCGATTTCTCCCCCCTGGATTCTTGTATCCGTTCCTTGGGAAACATACTGAAGCCCGACGACCTGGTCCTCCTAAGGAGCACGTTGGTTCCGGGGACCACCTTAGAACGCGTGGCGCCTTTGCTGGAGGAGATTAGCGGAATGCGCGCCGGCAGGGATTTTTACCTGGCCTACAGCTCGGAGCGGATAGCCGAGGGACGAGCCTTCGAGGAATTTCGCCACATGCCCCTCGCCGTGGGCGGGATCGACATCGAGAGCGCCGAGAGAGCCCGCCGCGTGCTATCCCTAGTCACCGAGGCTAAGATAACGGTGAGCGATATCGCCACCGTGGAGACGGCGAAGATCCTGGAGAACCTGCAGCGGGATATCAATATCGCGGTATCCCAGGAATTCGCTTCCTTCGCCGACGCCCTGGATATCGACACCTACGAGCTCATTCGCGTGGCGAATACCCACCGGAGGGTGAACCTGCTCACACCGGGACCTGGGGTAGGAGGATATTGCCTTCCCTACGCTCTGCACTACCTCATGCCGCGCGCCGAGGAATTCGGCGTGGATCTTCCCCTGGCCCGACTCGCACGCTCTATCAACCGTGACACCCCCGTACGAATGGTGCGGCGCTTGGCTTCACTTCTCGAGACCGTAGGTAAAGAGATCGAGGGGTCGCATGTAGCGGTAATCGGGCTGGCCATGAAAGATTACTCCGGTGATGACCGGGAGAGTCCCGCGCTCCAAATTGTCAAGGCCCTCGCCGAAGCCGGGGCGACGGTCACTGCCCACGACCCGGTCATTCCCGACGGTCGCCCCTTCACCTGTACCGATTTGGCCGAAGCCCTGCGCGGTGCCGACGCCCTGATCGTCGATCTGGAGGATTCCGTCGCGCCCTCGGCCA
>CAYLPL010000227.1:0-2745 GCA_964385545.1 uncultured Clostridia bacterium
GGCCGCGGCCGGCCGGCGACCCGGGCTCCAAGGGCAACCGGGAGCGCGTGGGCGAGGTGTATGAGGTGCTGATGGAGGATCCGGCGCCCAACCATCCCGGGGTGTATCGCGCTCGTACCGCCACCAACCATCTGGTCTTGGTCGAGGCTCCCGCGGGGTTGCGTCACCAATTCAAATTTGTGAGGATAACCGACGCTCAGACTTTCCAGCTCAGGGGAGAGCTGGTCGATCGGTAGTCTCGGACATGCCGGTCGCCGGTCTCAGGACGGCTACCACCATACGCAGGAAACCCTCGCGGACGATGGGTATGTAAGTCAGGGGCTTCAGGAAAGATCGCAGGGGATACTCCCGATGATACAAGACTTCGAAGGGTACCTCTTCCAGGATGCGACGGAAGCGACGCGCGGTCATGCGGTTGATGTAACTGAGGCTTTGGGCCTCGGGGTCGTCACCGAGCCGCAAGCGGAGACGCCGTTTGGCATCCGGGAGGGGTGATACCAGTCGCCGATAGGCCTCGATCATAGTCTTCTCGGAAAAGAGCACGTGGACCCAGGGTATGCCGATGGCGTCGCTCAGGTGAGCGCCATAGGGATGATAATACGGCGGAAAGTTCAAAAATAGTCGGCCCCCCGGCGCCATTACCCGGGCGCACTCTCGAAGAACTGCCCGGGGTTCGTCCAGGTGTTCGAAGGTGTCGTTCATTATCACGGTATCGAACTTCCCGTCCGGGTGCGGCAGCTTCGCGGCATCGGCCATGATGAAATATACCCTGTCGTCCAGCCCCATTTTTCGGGCGAATTCCTCCGCTTCGGCCCGGTAGTGCGAACACGAATCCACCCCGCAGACCCCCCGCGCCCACAAGGAAGCATAAACGCATTCCTTACCCCCGCCACCACAGCTTGTATCCAGGACGCGACGGGAAGCGAACATATCCCTTGGATCGGTATAGTCTTCGAAAAACTCTATCGTGCGATGCCCCATTTGGAATTGCCATTGCGTATAGCTCAGCTCGCCACTTACCTCGGTATTGAACGGATGGCGGGGAAGGGGGAAAAGTCGGTTCAATAGAAGAAGCAACCAGACTGACAAGGGATTCCTCCCGCTGATTAGCGAATTGACAATCTTTACTGTACAATAACATGAAGAATTCCGCGGTGGAAGTCGATCCCGGCCCGCGGAGCTGGGAGGTTGCCGTTGGATATCAAAACACAGGTAACAACCCCCATGATGAAGCAGTTTCTCGAGATTAAAGGAGACCATCCCGAGGAAATCCTCTTCTTTCGGATGGGTGATTTCTACGAGATGTTCTTCGAAGACGCTGAGCGTGCTGCTGCTATCCTCGACATAACCCTCACCTCCCGCGACGGCGGAAACGGCATACGCGTACCCATGGCGGGGGTGCCGCACCACTCCTCCGAGGCTTACGTGCAACGTTTGATCGAGGCCGGGGAGAGGGTGGCGATATGCGAACAAATCGGGGATCCCAAGGCCAGGGGACTAGTGGCCAGAAAGGTGACGCGGGTCATTAGCCCGGGTGCCCGCATGGATTCCGGGGTGATGGGTAGTCGCGAGGATAACTTCGCAGCAGCCGTATCGGGTAACGGTCAAACCCTGGGGATGGCCGTGGCCGACATTTCCACGGGTTATTTCGCGTGTTTCGAGGTTTCCGGGGAGCGAAGCCGCGAACGACTCCTGGCGGAGTTCGCCCGCTTGAAACCGCGGGAATGCCTGTTGGATCCCTCCCTAGACGAGGAACGGTGGTCGCGGGATCTGCGCTCTTTCGGTACCGTGAGTTTCCCCCGGGCAGACGAACGATCCTTCGCGGAAAAGACTGCCCGGCGCGTTCTCACCCGGCACTTCGGTACGCACGATTTGACCGGTTACGGTTGCGAAGACAAGACCTTCGCGGTTAGGGCCGCCGGTGCCTTAATCCACTATCTTTCCGGGATGCAGGGAGATGCGCCGGCGGCGATAACCGGATTGCGAACCTATTCATTGGGTGACTACCTGAGTCTCGATCCCGTCGCGCGCCGGACCCTGGAGATCACTGAACCGCTATTTGCACAACGACAGGGCAGCACGCTTCTGGAGACCCTGGACGAAACCCGCACCTCCATGGGCGGCAGACTTCTCCGGCGTTGGATGGAACGTCCCCTTTTGGACATCCACGCGATCGAGGGTCGCCTGGATGCGGTCGAACGTCTCGTCAGCGACGCCTTCGCCCGAGAGGCCCTAGACGATGCCCTGGGGGGCATGGCAGACCTCGAGAGGCTGGTGGGACGGGTCAGCGCGGAGACGGCAAGTCCTAGGGATATGGTCGCCCTTCGCGAGGGTCTCGAGAGGTTGCCAGCCTTCGGGGAGGTGCTCAAGTCCCTAGAAGATGACGCGGCGTGGGCCGACATCGCCCAACGGCTCGATACCCTCGAGGACGTGGGAGAGGAACTCTCAGATGCGTTGGCGGACGACCCGCCGACCACCGTCACCGATGGCGGCATAATCCGCGATGGGTACGACGACGAAGTCGATGAGTTGCGACGTCTCGCGGCCGATGGGCGCAGCTGGGTCGCCGGACTCGAGGATCGCGAGCGCGAGAGGACCGGCATCAAATCCTTGAAGGTTGGGTACAACAAGGTCTTCGGTTACTATATCGAGGTGACCCATCCCAATCGAGATCTGGTTCCCGAGGATTATATTCGCAAACAGACGCTGGTGAACTCCGAGCGCTACATAACTCCAGAACTCAAG
>CAYLPL010000228.1:0-2733 GCA_964385545.1 uncultured Clostridia bacterium
CTCCTCTTCCTCTTCTGGTTCCTCTTCTTCCTCTTCCTCTTCCTCTTCCTCTTCCTCTTCAGGCTCTTCAGCCGGTTCTTCTTTGGGCTCCTCGGGTTCTTCGGCACCGCCGCAGGCGACGACGACGAAGACCAGCATCAGTACCAGTAGTATGCTGAGAACACGTTTCACAAGTATAACCCCCTCGAGCTGATTAAATTCCTGCGTTGCGATAACTTGAGATAAGAAAATACTTAATTAGAATAGTACTTTGGCTAATCTGATGCCCTCTAGTGCGGCGAGCCACCCCCTCCCAAGGGTTGGTCGGCGTGACAACTAGTAACGCCGGAGCCGGTGGAGATTCGAGACGAGCACTTTTGCGAAATACTTCGTATCCAGAACAAAATCATCTGAATTCGCAATGTGAAGCCTCCACAACGGCTTATAGCAATTTTAGCCGTATACCGAGCGATCGGTAAACCTGACTTTTGCCTCGAATGTGCCGGTTTTGAGAATTGTATCGCCCCGAAGGTGGGGGAAACCGGATTTCGCTGGAATTACTTTGCCTAACGGGTCTATACGTGCGATTATTGCCTCGATTGTAACAGATCTGCAATATTTCGGAATCACGGGTGCCGCGCAGCTGCATCGAGTTTCGAAATGTCACAGGCACTTCATCGAGGATTCCAAGTCCTCTATTATGTCCGCGGCGTCTTCCAGTCCCACGCTCAATCTTATGAGTCCCGGGCTTATTCCGGCCGCCAGAAGCTCTCTTTCGTTTAGATTGGAATGGGTCATAGAAGCTGGATGTTGGATGAGCGTGTCTGTAGCGCCCAGGCTGACGGCCAGGGTGCAAAGCTTAACGGAGTTTAGAAGCTTCCGCCCTGCCCGTATACCTCCGGTCAGTTCGAAGGACATCATGCCCCCGCATCCGTTGGGGTTTTGCCTCGCGGCAATTTCGTGGCCGGGGTGCGAAGGAAGTCCCGGGTAATGGACCACGTCGACCGCCGGGTGGCGATCGAGGTAATCTGCGATGGCAGCCGCATTGTGGCTGTGCCGGGCGGTCCTAAGCGGTAGGGTCTTCAGGCCACGAATCAATAACCAGGCGTCGAAAGGACCGAGCACCGCACCTATATCGCGCAGGGTATAATCCCTCATTTGCGCGATCAATTGCGAAGAGCCCACCACGATTCCCCCGACCACGTCTCCGTGTCCGCCCAGGTATTTGGTAGCGCTTTCGACAACCACGTCGATGCCGAACTCCAGGGGGCGTTGCAGCGCGGGGGACATGAAGGTGTTATCCACTATGGTCGGAATACCGAACTCTTTGCCCAGGGAGGCGAAGGCCTCGAGATCGAGAACCGACATCACCGGGTTGGCCGGGGTTTCCCCGTACAGGAGGCGCGTGTTCGGCCGAATCTCCGCGCGGATGGCCTCGAGATCGGTGCCGTCTGCGAAGCTGACCCTGATGCCAAACCTCTTCAGCAATCTTGTCATGAAGGTATAGGTGGATCCGTAGATGGTCCGGATCGATACCATGTGATCGCCGGCCGATAGGTGTTGCATCAGTGCGGCACTTATCGCTCCCATCCCCGAGGCGAAGGCGAGGGCGTCTTCACCGTTTTCGAGGTCCGCCATCTTCTTCTCCAGGGCGCGCACGGTCGGGTTCGCCAGACGCGAGTATATATAGCCGGGTTCTTCACCGCGAAAACGGCGGGCGCCCTGGTCCACGTCGTCGAAGACGAAGGTGGCAGTTTGATAGATCGGGAGCACGTGGGCCCCGTATTCGTGCCTTCCTTCCTCCCCCGAGTGTATCGCCCGCGTGTCGAAGTGATGCCTGTGTTCGTTCAAAGCTTTTCTCCCCTCCCGAGACTGCTTGTCACATTTACCACCGTCAACCGACCGAATTCCCGATGGACGGCTCGGGTTCCTGCCGCCCCACCGGGAGGGGAAGTTGGGGTCTTGGCGAAGTACGAAGCGATGTCCGTCCTTTTCGGGTATAGATGGTTCGAGGGGTGGGGTTCTGTTAATGAAGGTCTACGTGGCGGTGGATATGGAGGGTGTGGCCGGTGTGGTTAGTTGGGAGGAGACCTCCGCGGGCCGACCCGATTACGAGCGCTTTCGCCGCCTGATGACAGGGGAGGCCGACGCGGCGATTCGTGGTTGCTTCGAAGCGGGAGCCGACGAGGTGCTGGTCAACGACGCCCACGGCAGTATGCGCAATCTCCTGATAGAGGAACTGGATCCGCGCGCGGAACTCATGGGAGGAAGCCCGAAACCAGGAAGCATGGTCGCGGGACTCGATGCCAGCTTCGATGCATTCGTGATGATCGGTAGTCACTCTATGGCGGCCAGTTGCGGGGTGTTGAACCACACCTACAGTGGTTGTCTGTTGGCTTACAGAATCAACGGCGATACCATGGGGGAGATAGGGATGTGCGCAGCCCTGGCCGGTTACTATCGCGTCCCAACCGTCTTCGTAAGCGGAGATGATGCGGCGACGGCCGAGGCAGAGAGGCTCATTCCCGGGGTGAAGACGGCGAAGGTTAAACACTACGCATCGAGGTACGCCGCGCGTTCGCTCCATCCCTCCCGGTCACGGGAACTCATTCGCCGGTCGGTGGCAGATGCTTTGCGTGGCCCCCCGCCAAAGCCCTTGACGGTGACTGAGCCGGTGGAGTTAAGCCTGACCTTTTGTGACAGCGCTCATGCCGACGGGCACCATTTCATGCCCGGATCGCGCCGCGTGGATCC
>CAYLPL010000229.1:0-2690 GCA_964385545.1 uncultured Clostridia bacterium
CCATGGCGGCCGCTGCCGTACCCGGGCGCGGTGAATAGGCGAAGGAAAAAGCGCCGTCGAACCGAACGCGTCGGAAGAGATCAAGGGTTTGGCAGAAGTCCCCCTCTGTCTCCCCCGGGAAACCAACTATGACATCGGTCGTTATCGATGCCCCGGGGATTCTCTGGCGAATGTAGTCGACCAAGTCGAGATAGTGCGCCCTGTCGTAACCGCGGTTCATACGACGAAGGATGGCATCACTGCCACTTTGCACCGGAAGGTGAAAATGTTCGCATACCGGTCCGAGCCGCGCCACCGTATCGACCATCTCGTGGCTGAAATCCCTAGGATGTGAGGTAGTGTAGCGAATCCATTTCAGCCCCTCGATTTGCGCCAGCATCTCCAGGAGATCCGCAAAATCGAAATCCCTGCACAGATCCTTGCCATACGAGTTCACGTTTTGGCCAAGCAGCGTCACTTCCCTAACACCGTCGGCCACCAGTATTTCGATCTCCCGGAGGATATGTTGCGGAGCCCGGCTGCGTTCGCGACCCCTTACGTAGGGAACGACGCAATAGGAACAATAGTTTTCGCATCCGTGGATTACCGGGACCCAGGCTTTTACCCCCGGTTCGCGACGCCGCGGCAACCCCTCCGGGCGTTCGGCATCACTATCGCCCACGGCGATGAGGGGCGATTCGCCGTTCCGTGCCCGCTCGAGCAACTGAGGCAACAGGTGGATATCCCCCGTACCGAAGACCAGATCCACGTGAGGGGCGCGATGGAGTATCCTCTCGGCGGCCCCTCGCTCCACCGGTACGCACCCGCCGATGGACAATATGACTTTGGGATTGCGCGACTTGTCAATCTTCAGTCTGCCCAGCTGGCCGAGCACCCGGTCCTCGGCGGTGACCCTTACCGAACAGGTGTTCAAAAGGGTGATATCCGCCCGCCCCGGTGCGGTCACGGGCTCATAGCCTGCCGCCTCCAGCATACCGGCCATGACTTCTGAATCATACTCGTTCATCTGACATCCGTAAGTCTGTATGTGAAACCGGCCAACTGGCTCGTCCGGCAACGTGGACATCACTCCATCTCCCTCCGTTGTCTCCAGCATCGGCTCATCACCCATTTTAGCAGCACGAGCAGGCCCCATCATCTTGTCGCAGGCTTCTGCTTGTGACAAGCTCAATTGGTATGAGATACGGTTGAGGGGATGATGTCGATTGACGGAGGAGACCATCGTGGTGGTTCGAAGGGAAAGGCTTCCCGAGGGTGCCGAATTCAGCGGTGTGCGACGTGCTGCCCGTCCATTTCTCGAAGCCCTGGCGCAGGATTGGTTTCCGACACCGAGGGCCAAGGCGGAAGACTGTCCGTCCTTAAAACAGCCTATTCCCTACATCGTGGTCCGCCGCGACGGATCGATATTCACCACGGTTAGAAGCGACGACGGGCTGGAAAAACGGCTACGCAACAAGACTTCTATCGGTATCGGCGGGCACCTGAGACCCCGAAGGGGCGAATCCTTCGAAGATCTCCTTCTCCGCAACGCCCACCGCGAACTGAACGAGGAATTGATAATAGAGCCTATGCCAACGCTCGCGGAATTGGCCTCGCGACTGCAGTTGCTCGGAGTCATCAACGATGAAGGCAACGAGGTCGGCCGTTGTCATCTGGGATTTTTGTATCTCCTTGATCTGCACATCTCCACCCGCGTTTCCGTCAGAGAAACGGACAAACTCAGCGGGTGCTTTTTGAAGCCGGAGGATATCCCCCGGGGTTCTGCCACGGAAACCTGGTCCCGGCTGGCCCTGCAACTTCTGGAGGAGTCGGCGGCAGATGCTGACTGAGTCCGGCCTCTTGCGGCTTTGGCGGGAGGTTTACGCCATGACCGCCGACGTCACCCCCCTGTCCGGAGATTGCGGGCAACTGTGCGACTCCATATGTTGCCAGGATTGGGATGAAGGGGTGGGCATGTATCTATATCCTGGTGAAGAGCTTCTGTTGGCCGGAGAATCGTGGCTTACCCGCCACTGGCACCCCGAGCCCAGTCCACGCCTTCCCGGTGCGCGTCCACGCGGTGCCTGGTTCGTCACCTGCGAAGGCTATTGTCCACGGGAGATGCGCCCCTTTGCCTGCCGTACCTTCCCCCTGATTCCACACATGCGAGACGACGGTGAGTGGAAACTCATCCTGGATCCCAACGGATTGGCGATATGTCCACTCATCCAAATGGATCAACCCGAGCTCCTATTGCCCTCCTTTCGCGCCACCATGAAGAACGCCTGGCGTAAACTGTTGACGGTTGAAGAAATTAGGCGAGACGTGATGCTTTCCTCGCGCCGTCGGACTTCCCGGGTCTGATTGCCAAAACGAGAGGCGGGCGCTCTCGCGAGTTCGCCCGCCTGCATCGCGTTGATTACGGTTATCGCGCCACGGTGAAACTAACTTTTGAGCGTTATCTTCACGTCTAGGGCGGCAACGCCATCCGTGTAGGCGAAGAAGGGGTTGATATCCAGCTCCCGGATCTCGGGGAAGTCGCGCGACAGCTGGGCTATCCTGCCCATGGTTTCCTTAACCGCGTCGATGTCTTTCGGCTCGTCTCCGCGGTAACCTCGCAGGAGCTCATGAGCCCGGGTGCCCTCTATCATCTCATCCAGGTCGACATCGGTGAGGCCGTGAGCCACCCGGAAGGAGACGTCCTTCATGCG
>CAYLPL010000230.1:0-2656 GCA_964385545.1 uncultured Clostridia bacterium
ACCGGAGGGATTCGAGAGTGATCTCGAGGGCCCGTACGTTATTGAGTTGGATTCCGATACCACGCCCGTGGAAGTAGAGGTATTCAACACGGACCTCCGGACCTCAGATGTGTCCGGGCACAAGTTCCACGATATGAATGGCGATGGAATCTGGGACGACGAAGAACCGGGACTTTCCGGATGGACGATGGTGCTCGAGAAATGCGAAGACGAATACGACGGGGAAGCCAGGAGAGATAGCGGTTGCGACTGGGTCGAAATCGACAGGGTGGAGACGGGAGAGGACGGCTCCTTCGCTTTTGAAGGCGTCGAGCCAGGTTCCTATCGGGTATTCGAGGTTCAGCAGGACGGCTGGCTTGTGACCACTTCAGCGGAGTACTACTTCGGAATCGAACGCGGTGAAGATATCACAGATCTCGATTTCGGCAATGCCAGAGTCGGGCTCGACGTCACGAAGAGCGGGCCGTCGTCGGTTGATGTCGGAGACACGATCCAATGGGTGATAACGGTAGAGAACACGGGAGACCTGCCGCTATATGATCTTTGGCTGGAGGATGTACTCGAAGGGTCGGTTCGCATAGATGATTATATCGCGGATCTTCTTGAGCCCGGCGATTCCTTCGACGTGACGTATGAGGAACAGCCCGAGCTGGAAAAGACCGCCCAGGACTCTGATCGTCCATCCATCACCAATGTCGCGACCGTAACCGCCAACACGTGTGGCGGAGAGTATGGTACGACGAATGGAGAGGGCGAACAGGGGCAATGTACCACCGTCGAGGCTTCCGATGATCACACGGTGAACGTTCGCGGGGACGATGAGGATCCCACCGGCATCATCCGGGTCGAGAAGAAGGACGATGAGGGCAATGACATGGAAGGCGTTACCTTCACCCTCGCCTCGGAGGACGGGCCCGATCGCACCGAGACCACTAACAGCCAGGGAGTAGCCCGATTCACTGATCTCCCACTCAACGAGACCTACACGCTGGGCGAGGATGGCGACGAGCGGGAAGACTGGACCGCCAGCTACGATCCCTCTGATACCATAGAGCTCACCGGTAGCGAACGGTACGTAACGGTTGAAGTCACCAATACTCCTGATGAGCCCGAAGGAAGCATAACCATCGAGAAAGTCGATGGCGAAGGCGACCCGGTGGCCGGCATGGTCTTCACCCTCAATGCCGAAGATCAGGAAGAACGTTCTGCTACCACCGATGACGATGGCGTAGTCCAATTCACGGGACTGCCGCTCGGAGTCGCCTACACCATCGAAGAGATCCTCACCGATGATGCCACGACCCCCGAGTATGACCCCTCGGACCAGGTGACCCTCGAGGAAGATAACGCGGATGTGACCGTTACCGTGGTTAATGAAGAGGAAATCGAGATCATCGAAGAGCCCGAGGCGGAGCCAGAAGAGGAGATCGAAGTAGAGCAGGATCTTCCGGCAACCGGCGGTCCCGGAGCGTTGATGGCCTACTTCGGAGCCGGTCTGGCGATACTCGGTTTCGTTCTCAAGCGTCGCAACAACAAGAGGTAGGGGACCAGTTGGAGCCGACCTGGAAGCAAAGGGAGAGGCAGGCGGGAACATCTCCCGCCTGCCTCTTTATTGTTCGCCCGGACTGCCGTCCGCGGGAATGGAGTTCTCGGCGGACATCTCGGCCGGGGATTTAGCAGTCCGGGCCAACCCTTGGGACGACCCGCCCGGCGCGGACCATCCGCAATGTCTGTCTATTTATCGGGCGGCAGCGACGGTGGTATTCATCTCTGCCCCTATCTTTCCGCCCACGAAACCCATCTTTACCGATCGGTCATTATACCATTGGGCGATATAAAGGCCTTCGGAATCGACATCCGTGCGTGTGCTGAAAGTGGGATCGGCGGAGGTCCATTCACCGTCGGAATCACGGTATTGTGCCCACGCGTGTCTTTCCCAGATGGCCCTGCTATCCGAATAGTAGTAGCCGTAAACGGTTCTGCTCTCTATGCCGGCCGCGCGAGCCAGGGATACGAACAACGTGGCGTAGTCTTCGCAGACCCCGGCGCGATTATTCAGTGCGCTGAGGGCACCGGTGTTTCGGTGGGGCGACTCTCTATCGTAGGTAATGTGGTTGTGGGTGAAATCCAAAAGAGCCGCGACCTTCTCCTCGCGATCCTGGAGGCCATCGGTCACCGAATTAGCGGTCCGTATGATCTCCGGCGCATCGGCGGCCACCTTGGGCTGTTCTAGATTGACCCATTCCTCGTCTACCGCTTCTCTCACCGACCGATCGACGGTGTATCTCACCTTGAGGGTAAAAGATGCGCCCGGTGCCAGGTTTCGTATATAGAATACCCCGATCCGAACTCCGTCTTCTTCGCGGATCTCTTCCGGTTCGAGGTTATAGCTCTCCTCGATGACTTCACCGTGGGACCCGTCCGTCGAAAGCAAGGGGAGTCGTACACGAACGTACTTACTCGCCTTATCGCCGACATTCCTCACTTCCAGCCTGGTCTCCAAATCGTACAGTTCGGGAGCGGATTCTTCGGCATGGACTACCCCGGCAAATCCAAAGACCAGGAGGATGATCGCCAAAGTCGCTGCAGTTTTGAGTCTGGCTGGAATCATCACTCTCTATACGCTCCTCTCGCCCCCGGCGAGAATCGCGTATGT
>CAYLPL010000231.1:0-2651 GCA_964385545.1 uncultured Clostridia bacterium
ACAAGGTGGGCGTGGGCCTGGGGGGGAACGGTGCTCGGGGGAACCCGGGGCGGTTAAGTTCGACTTCCTAACCCGGAGGGTAACGGACCCAGATAGGAGCCTTCTCTGACGCGAGTGCGTACCGAAGTTATTCTGGGCACGTCGGCGAGGATTTGTGCCTCATCTCTTTCCGTCAGTCGAAGACATCTAGCAGCTGTCGCACGACATCCTTCGATGGTGAGCAGGTAACTTCGGGCTCCTCCACTATTCCGGAGAATTGTTTGAGGGAGTCGGCGTACGAAATCCACTGCGAACGAGAACAGGTAATCGAGTAGGCTGCGTAGTGTTCCTTGTCGATCCTAAAGGGTGTCTTGGTTTGATCCTCGATGTACTCGGCTACGCCGTTGCGCAATACAAGGCGACAGGCAAACTCTATTTCGGCAAATCTAACGTCGAGAACTGCCGGGGGCTCCGGCGTTCGGGATGGATCGACGCGGTATCCCATCGCGCGGACAAAGGTCCCCGGGGCGGTTAGTAGCGCGATCGTGCCATCAACGGAACGTTCCGGTTCTTCTGGAAGGAGACTTCCTTCCACGATTCGTGCCTGCGAAAGGTAGTAGTTTCTGATCGTCCAGGCCGTCGTGTGGTGGCCGAAGTACCTGAGTACTTCGGCGTACCGGGAGCGGACTTCCGGATCATCCGGAAACGCTCGGTAGAGATTGCGACCCAGTTCCGAAGCCCACCGATACTCACCCGCTTTGAAGGCGAACCGGAGCTTTGCTACGGCCGTATCCCGGCCCCCTAAGTCGCGGACGAGGCACTCCGCCCGATTATCAGGGGAAGGCGGATAGATAGACGCCGCGTCACCATCGAACCATCCCGCTCTTCCTGCATAGACGCCACGGACGTGATTGGCAACGATACCGTAGGTTTGATGCAGATTGGACGACTCCACCAACTGATCGGGCAGCGTGACGAAATCGACGAGTTCGTCGGGGAGAAGATGCTTATTCATTCCTCGAATCGTTTGATCGTGGACAAACTGCAACGCGTCGCGCACTTCGGTGAGGCGTTGGCGGCAGGTGCTCTTTCCGCTGCTCGGGGCGCCGTGTGTACTGAGAATGTGTTCGGGATCGTACAGGCGCATCCGATCGATACCAGCGAGCCACGGAAGCGGATTGCGATACTGCCCACCTTGGATCGGATAGACGTTGGGAAAATTGTCCGCGAAGTGATTGTGAAGAATCGCCCGTCGGTCGCCAAGCCAGATGAGAATCGTATCATCGGTATCAAATGGATTGATAGGATGGATCGTAAAAGGCACGCCGCCGATTTCAACGTTTTCCTCGTCACTCGTGATCTCCCAGGTCGGCCGTACGTAGCTCATAGCCCCAGGTGTAAAGATTCTGCTTCCCGGAAAATCCGCGTCGGCCCCCTCGGAAGGGAGGTATCTCGCGGACTCCATACGAGCCCGGTGAGACATGAATCTTTGATCCGCGGATATCGCGTAAGTTGTGTTCTCGTGCACCCTGTGGTGAGCGATTACTGGTATCCCTGGGTACCGTTCGACGATTGGACCGGTTCCGAGGGTGTAATGTGAATGGGTGTATATGACGGCGATAATCGGATCGCTCGAGATATCCGCAGCCATCTGGAGGATCGCCTCCCCGTCGGCCGATGAACGACCGGTATCCACGACAACGAAGCCCTTTGGAGTCGAGACGAGCTGGGTGTTGCAGATGTTGATGCCCCTTAGGCAATAGAGGTCGTCCCGGAGCGCTACTGCCTCCGGCGCGACGTGCTTGCGATTATCGAGTAGCGTCTTACTCGCGATTTGGTCCTTCGGACCTCTACCGGTCCGTTGATCAAGACTCATACCTGGCTTCTCCCTTCTCTACCGATCGGCTATCTGATCTCGTAGAACGGTACGGTTCCCTCGACACGGAGGCCTTATCTCTCCACTGCGTACCGAGACCGCTCCCATCGCTTATCTGCTTCTTCGCTTTCGGTACTCCGTCGGGTTTAGGCCGGAGTATCGTTTAAAGAGTTCTTGAAAGTAGCCTGCATCGGAAATCCCGACTTCGATCGCTACCTCGTAGACGCGCATCGAAGTATCGGTTAACAACCGCTTAGCGCGTTCTATTCGAAAGGCATTCAGCCATTCGGTGAACCGCTCGCCCGCATCTCGCCGGAATACGTGTCCCAGGTGGTTAGGAGTCACGCTTAGCTTGGATGCGAGAGACCGAAGAGAGACGTTCTTCCCACCGGATTCGCGGATAAGCCGGATCACATTGCGCGAAAGAGCCGTCATCTCCGACAGGGACTCCGCACGATGGTTCTCTAGAATAGTTTTCGCCCACTCTTGGAGCCAGGCGTCAAGTTGATCGCAGCCGCCGAGAAGCGCGCTTTCCGCTAACAACTCATCAAGACCGAGAGACCGAATACCTGTTTCCAACTCGTTTTCCAGTTGGGAAATTGCTCCTGCCAGGACCCCAGCGTATACACGTCTACCTTCCCCATGTCCAATCTCTAGGCCACGCACGCCCCGGGTTAAACGACGCACGACATCCTTCGCACCATCACCATCATGATCGTTGATGGCTTCGATGAACGCCGGTCGGATCCCCGACATTTGGAGCGCCTCCCGGCCGCCCCCCATGTTGGCAAAAGCC
>CAYLPL010000232.1:0-2638 GCA_964385545.1 uncultured Clostridia bacterium
GCTGCGTGATGCGGCGAGTTACGAGGTGCTGATCGAACAACCCGGTCTGGCTGTGGCCGCCATGGACAGTCAGTCCTTCGCGCACCTTTACATCATCCTGCTGGTAATCCTCGGCAACATCGTATACTTCGTCAAACAGCGCGGCGAGACTGGCGCAAGGTAAGGAGGAATACACGTGTCTTCTGATCCTGGCATTTGGGTGGCGGGTATCTTGACCCTGTTCGCCTACAGCTTCCTATATAAGGACAACAAGATATATCAGGCCACAGAACACCTTTACGTTGGTCTCGGCGCCGGATACACGTTGACGCAGGGCTACAATAACGTGGTCGGCTCGGGCGTGGAACCCCTCATGGAAGGCAACTTGTGGTTCATCATACCGATGATCCTAGGACTCATGCTATTCGGGCGCTTCTCTCCGGGTACGCGCTGGATGAGTTACTATCCCATGGGAGTCATCGTGGCCATCGGCGCTACGCTCGCCCTGCGCGGTGCCATCCCCGCCAATATCATCGAGCAGCTTCAGGCCACCATGGTACCGATCAACTCGATCAATAGAGCACTTGTGGTCTTCGGTACCCTCGCAACCCTGACGTTCTTCTTCTTTACGCTTGGGGCCATGACCAACCGTAACTCGTTGCTGTTCAAGTTCAGCCTCCTCGGTCGCTGGGTATTAATGGTGGCCTTCGGTGCCGCCTTCGGCAACGCGGTCATGGGACGTACCTCCCTCCTGATCGCGCGCATCCAGTTCGTCCTGGGCGACTGGCTGGGAATGATCGGTCCCTGATGATCGATCGGGATCCCCTTCCCTAAAGGGTGCAACGACGTAAGATGCGAGGAGTAATAGATTTTGGGGGCGCCACCTGGCGCCCCCAAAATCATCTTCTGCTCTATCGGGCTGTTGGATTCGCCTATCCCTCTTCAGACACGTCGGCTAGACGTAACAGGTTCTCCCAGTTGCGGTCGACCTCTGCCTGCATGTCATCGATGATATGCCTATTCTCCTCACGAAATAGATGGCGGAACCTACCCTGAGGTTTGAGCCACTCTTCGACGGGCTTCTTCTCCCGGGGGCGATAGTTTATGGTGTACCGGCCATCTTCCACCTCGAATAGCGGCCAAAAACAGGTATCGGCCGCCAACCTCAACGTGGAGATGGTGGCGTCATCCGGGATGCGCCAGCCGCGTGGGCAGGTGGACAATATGTTTATGAAAGCCGGCCCTTCCACTGCCAGGGCCTTCTTGGTCTTGGTCACCAAATCGCGCCAGTGTGCCGGAGTAGTCTGGGCGACATAGGGAATATTATGGGCCGCCATAATCGCCGTCAGATTCTTGCGATGACCGGGTTTGCCCGGTATCTTCTTCCCGGCCGGGCTGGTACTCGTATCCGCTCCTATGGGCGTAGCGCTGGATCTTTGGATTCCGGTATTCATGTACGCTCCATTGTCATAACACACGTACACCATGTTATGCCCGCGTTCCATCGCGCCGGAAAGGGATTGTAGTCCTATATCGTAGGTGCCACCGTCTCCACCGAAAGCCATGAACTTGATCTCTTCGTCGATCTTGCCCTGGGCTTTCAGGGAGCGATATGCCGCCTCGGCACCGCTGATGGTGGCGGCAACATTCTCGAAGGCGTTATGGATGAGCGGCGTCTCCCACGAACTGTAAGGATATATCGTGGTGGCTACCTCGAGACATCCGGTGGCCACTCCCGCCACCACGGGATTCTCCGCGGCGGCCAACATTTGACGCACTGCTATGGAAGCGCCGCAACCGGCGCACAGTCGGTGCCCCCCGGTGAACGGAATCTTCTTTTTCGAGAGTTCACGAATGTTAACGGCCATGTTTACCCCCTACTCTCTAACTCCGAGATACGTTACCGGCTTGTCGACGTGTCCGGCCTTCGCCGCAGCCAGGCTCTGATCGAAAACCTGACGAAGATCCTCTGGTTTGGTATCTCTTCCGCCCAGACCGTAGATATAGTTTCGGACCATCGGAGATTGCTCACAGTCGAACAGTGCGCTGCGGATTTCCTTGTAGGCGGGTCCACCCGAGGCCGCGAAGCTCTCCGCGCGATCCATGACCGCCACGACCTTCTTTCCGGAGAGCGCCCTCACCAAAGCCGCCGTCGGCAGGGGACGGAATACCCTCATCTTGATCAATCCGACGCTGTGGCCTTCCTCGCGCATCGCGTCGACGACGTCCTTACCTGTCCCGGCGGTACTGCCGAATACCAACATTACTACTTCCGCGTCTTCGCTTCTATATTCCTCGAAGAAACCGTACCCGCGACCCGTGAGCTCTTCGTACTCCGCGGCGATCTGCGGAATCACCTCGAGCGCGTTCTCCATCGCCTCGGCCTGTTGCCTCTTGTGCTCGAAATACCAATCCTGCAGATCCAATGGACCGAAAGTCGTGGGATTATCGACATCCAGTAAGCTGTAGCGCGGGATCCGGGTACCGATAAACTCCCTGACGGTTTCGTCTTCCAAAGCATACAAGTTTTCCAGCGCGTGGCTGATGATGAACCCGTCTTGGGTCACCATGACCGGCAGCTCCACGTCCGGATGTTCGGCAATACGGATAGCCTGAATCGCGTTGTCGTAAGCTTCCTGGGCATTTTCCGAATACAGCT
>CAYLPL010000233.1:0-2630 GCA_964385545.1 uncultured Clostridia bacterium
ATTGCAATTCATTATACCATAAGGGCCGATTTAGAGCCACATTGGCTCTGTCGTTTCAGTGTCGCGGAATCTCCCTTCTGACCCAGCTCAGGATTGCCGCTGCCTCCCCCGGGGACGACAGACGACTTCGAGGACCTCGGTATCGAAAAAGTTCTTGGCGTGGGCCGGTTTCATGATCAAGGCCGTATCGGCGCCGCCGCCGGTTCCTCCGAGGACCATTACTTCCCGATCGTGGGGTATCATGCCCGCATCCTTGGCCATTACCGCGACTTCGAAGCATACCTTCGTGCCCTGTCCGAAGGTTCTGAGGGTGGCGGAGACAATGCCACCGGGGTAGAGGCCGCCCCATTCTCCGGTTATGGAACGTTCCACGTTGGCGAAAAGGTGGGTCGTAGTTAGGACACAGATCCCCAGGTCTTGCAGATTTGCTCTCTTATCCGGGGGCATTTCATCTTCGCCGGGAGCTTTGAAACCCACGTGATGGGTTACTGCCACCAGGGACAGTTCCGCTTCCGGCCATATGTTGCTCTTCGCTTCGAGTACCGCATCCATGGTATATCCGGTGTTGGTGGCAACTACTATGTGTTCGATTCCGAGCTCTTTGGCCCGGGCCATTGCTGCATTGGCAGTATCTTCCGTGTTTTGTCTACCGGCCAATTTCCCATTTGTCATCGTGATCGGCTCCCCTGGGTTTTGTGGTTCACCGAAAAGTGCGGAACATCTACATAAGGACATTCAGATCTCTCCTTTCTATTGCCTGCGAGTGAATCCTCCCCGGTATGGGCGCCGGGGAACGCTCCCTACTCCGTCGGGCGGGCACTGGGATCCACAAGTTCACGCCGATCAGAAATCCAAGGACGCGCCGGTTTCCATGCCCTGCATCTCCACCTCTGGAGAAGACTGCAGTACCAGTTCGACGAATTCATCGGCGGTTTCCACCAGGACGGGAAAGGTACCGTAATGCATCGGAATGACTATCTTCGGGGCCAGCAGGGAGACCGCGTAGGCCGCCTGCACCGGATCCATCACGAAATGGCTGCCTATGGGCAGCAATGCCACGTCGATATCGTAAAGATCCCCCAGGATCTCCATGGTGGCGAATATTCCGGTATCTCCCGCGTGATAGACGATGCTATCGTCTTCGGTCTTTACCAGGTAACCACAGGGAGTGCCGTACCCGGAGGAATGGTGTGCCTGAACCATGGTGATGTCTATTCCCTGAACCGTGGCAGTCCCGCCCATATTCATACCGGTTCCGCCTTCGATCCCCATTTGTTGAAGCTTCTGAAGTATCTCGGGCTGGCCGACGATGTCGACATCGCCCCGCGACGTTAGCGCAGGCAAGTCCTCGCCGATATGATCTCCGTGATCGTGGGTTATCAGGATGATGTCGACGTCCTCGATTTCGTCGATACTCACGGGGCATTTGGGATTGCCGGTGATCCAGGGGTCGATCAGTATCTTCTTATTCCCCACTGTCGATATTTCGAAGGCCGAGTGTCCAAACCATCTGAGTCTGTTCGATTCCAATTGGAATACCTCCTCGAGATCCTTGTGCACAATTCTTTCACCGCGACCCCGGTGCGTTCCTTCAACCAACGCGCCGTAGTTGGGGTCTCGGCGGTCGGGAGAGTAAAGGGTAATATTGTTCCTCGTTCCCTGGGAGTAGTGGGCGACTCGCGAGTCGATGGACGCCGGATGAGTATCCCGATACCCTCGTGGGGAATAGAACTAATGTCGGGCCAGACTACGTCTCATAGGATGACGGAAGACGATCTGCAAACCCCGCTACGAAGGATTATGGCGATTGAAAGGAAGGAATAGAATGAGAGCCGGGATTTTGGTCTTTGAAGGTGTTGAGGAGCTGGATTTCGTGGGTCCGTGGGAGGTCTTGTCCTACGTTAACAAGATAGAGAGGGATTCATTAGATCTTATGACCGTCTCCCCCGCTGCTCCGGTCAGGGCATATAACGGTTTGATGTTCTTGCCGGACGCGACGTTGGGGGATTGTCCCCGGCTGGATATCCTCATCGTTCCCGGGGGCAAGGGCAGGTTGGAACAGATGTCATGTGAGCCAACCTTGGAGTTTATACGTTCCGCCTATCCCGAACTGCAGTACCTGTGCTCGGTTTGCACGGGTAGTTTTCTCTTGGCCGAGGCGGGTCTTTTGAGTGGTCGTTCCGTGACGACCCATCACGGGGCCTTTGGGGAAATGGAGGAGTATCCCGATATCACGCTCGTTCGCGAGAGGATAGTCAGAGACGGGAATATCGTGAGTGCGGCCGGAGTCGCCGCGGGAATCGATCTCGGTTTTTACCTGGTCGAGGAAATCTTTGGATCCAAAGTCGCGAAGGCCGTCGGGAAGGGTATGGAGTACCCGTTACCGGGACGGGTTCATTGAATTCGGGGGAGCGGGTTGCCAACCCGTCCCCCCGAGGTTTGGGCCCGGTTAGGGCCTTTCTTTCATGGTTTCCTCGAACTCGTCTTTCGCCCTTTTCACCAGCTCGGGATCTTCCAGCAAATCTATCGCGGTCATCGCCATCGCCGACGCGGCGTTTATCAATGCCTGGCGCCCGGGTTCTTTGACCGTGGAAGGGGCAAACTCGGGATTGTGGGTGTTGCCAACTTCT
>CAYLPL010000234.1:0-2605 GCA_964385545.1 uncultured Clostridia bacterium
CCCGATTCCCAGAAGGGGATGCTTTGCGGACCCATGACGGTAACCACGCCTATGAGGTAGTCGACGTCGTAACCAGATAGCTGCCGAACCCACTCGAAGGGGCCGGGAGCTCCGGTGGCGATGGCGCCTACCATGTCGAAGTCCCCGATGTCCTCGATGCCTTCCATTATGGGCAGGTCGGCCACCTTATTACCGCGGACGTCGGTCTCAGCCGCGCCCGTGGGGTTGCTTACGAACGCTCCGACCCCGGTTTCGAATCCGGAGATAAAGCCGACGTCGATCATGTCCTCACCGTATACTTTGCCCTGTTCCTCCCAAAGACTTACCATCTCGCGGGAGAACTGGGATCCTTCGGGGACGAAGGAGACGCACACGACGCGGATACCCTTTCGGGCAAAGTGTTTCCAAACCGCCTCGGTCTGGGGATGGCAGTCTGGACCGCCTCCAACGGTGTAATCGAACGACCAAACCACCGTGTCGCCCTCTTCGAGGTTCTCGACGGTTTCGTACGCGTCGACTACTCGTTGCGATATAGATACCGGCAATCCTATCGGACTTATAAGGGGCCAAGCGACCAGCAAGAGGATTATTACATATAGGATTCGCCTGTCGATGTTTGCTAGGCGATCAATCACGTAGGTTCACACTCCCTTCCTTATACCTGTCCACCGAGGTGACTGCGGTCGAGACCGGTCAGGATCCGCAGGCCAAGTGCAACGGTTCCGACACCGGTTCCTATCAGGATGCCCCGGTTACCGGCGAGGTTCGGGACGTCTTCGAGCCACGTTGCTATCGCGGGGAATTGATCCCACATGACCTCACCGACCGGTGCCTTTCCGAGCATGATCAGGATTCCCGCCACCAGCAGCAGGGTGGAATCCAGATTCCTGGCGCGGAAGGCTCGGAAGGAAGCGGACACGATGAAGAAGATCAGTGTCGAGAATATCGCGGCACCGAGCGGTTGTACCATGTTGTCGAAGAGGAAACGGAAGACGCTACTTTCCTCACCCATGAATACGCCTGCCAGCGCTATGCTGAAAAGCCCGGCCAACAGTATCGTCGAGAAGATTCTCTCTTCGTTATCCTTCGATTCCGAAAGCGTTTTGAGGTGAATGCGGACCAGATTGATAGCGGCAAGCATGAGGGCGAAACCGGCAACGATAATACCCCACTGCCGCAGGTTTGAGCCTATGGTGCCAAGTACGGGTATTTCGAGGAAGTATTCCAGTATCAGGATGACTCCCATAATCGACCCGATGAACATGGGGGCCTCTGTGGTTTTCATCTAGGCTAACTCCTTTCTCTCTCAAGAATCTCTCGGCCGAAGCCCTGGATCGCTATCACAGATCTAAGAGAAGCTTCAGGGCGTCGGATCCGGCAGTCGCCAGTACGGCCCCGATGAGCAGCAGGGCGGCCGACAGTACTTTTGCCACGTCCTGTCCGGCCAAAGACCCAAGCTGCACGGGGTTTTCGGAGAGATAGGCGCCTGCAACCAGGAGTTCTTCGCCGATCAGCGTATAATCGCTGGCGGCAACGAAGAACGGGATCTGATACAACCGCGCCGATCCGGAGAGTACTACTGCGCCGACCTGGTTGGCTCCTTCAGCAAGCAACAAAGATTCGGCCTGGAAGAACCCTGTCATAATAGCTACGGCGCATTGCTCGCGACGAATGATGCTCAAAGTTCCGGAAGCCCAGGCAAACTGAACGTCGGAGAGGAACTGTACCATTTCGTCGGTGACCGCCTCGGGTTTGCCCGCACGCAGATATGATTGCTGTACGATTTCCTGGGCTATTGGATAAATATTGGGGCGTCGAACTGTGACTCTCAAGGGGATGTCATATTCCGCGGTGAGACTGGCCACATCGTCGAGGATTGCAAGTCCGGCCAAGGTCTCGACCGAAGATGCGTCGGTGACGTCGCCTCCGCCGGGAGTCATGAAGACCGGACGTCCCATTTCTGTAGCCCTTCCTACTACTTCTCGCAACACATCGAGACCCGGTATCGGCCGTACATCCGGGATGTCGCCAGCCTGGGCGCGACGGATGTAATAATACATCGAGGCTGCGATCACTATCAGGAAGAGCAACACCATGATTCTTCCTTCGGTAAACATGTTTTCCCTCCCTCATACTCAGAGGTATTTACAATATCGATGCCAGTTTGTGTTCGGTGTGTGGAATGGATCGGAAGGCCGATATGCCCAGAATTTCGAAAAGACGGGTGCCAACCGTAATCCACCCGTGTAGATGGAATAGGGGAACTGTCCTTGCGTTGGTCACCCCCTCCCCGCTGGTTGATCGATCAAAGTCGTCGACTTCTATGGTCGGGATAAGGACGCTTCCGGGTAGCGTAAACGTAAGTATCAATTGCCCGGTAGCATCGATATCCACTGTTTTTCTTTTATTCTCCGTCGGTTTGGTAACTCCTCCCGGTCCTACCCTTCTATTACTCGGTGCAGCAACATCGCCCGGGCTGCAAATCGGGCAGGGCATTAAACCTCTATAGTTACGACAGCGATCGCCAACGCCCGGACGCAAATATTGCGCCGTAGGCGTAAAGTTTTAGTAGGTATGGTGAGAGTTGGGTAGAAGAAAGACCTCA
>CAYLPL010000235.1:0-2596 GCA_964385545.1 uncultured Clostridia bacterium
CGGGGCGACATTCACGATATCGGCAAGAACCTGGTGGCGATGATGCTCAGAAACCACGGCTTCAAGGTGGTGGATCTCGGGCGGGACGTGCCCGCCGAGGTTATCCTGGAGTCCCTTCGCCGCGAGGGCGCCGACCTGGTCGGACTATCCGCCCTGATGACGACCACCGCGGCGGAGATGCGGCGGGTGGTCTCCCTAATAGCGGAGGGGGATGTCGCGTGTCGGATCCTGGTGGGCGGCGCAGCGGTGACCGCCGAGTTCGCCCGCGAAATCGGCGCGGACGCTTATGCCGCCGATATGTATTCCGCCGTAGACGTTGCATCACGGCTCGTCGCGGAGATGGAGGCTGAGCGATGAGGTCGAGCGAGAGAAGTGCTCGGGCAACTCCCAGCGTTTCTTTGTGGTCGATAGCGGGGAAAAGTCGCGACCGCAGCCTTCGAAAACCAACCTCATCTTCGGCGTGGTCCACACCCCGAGATGGTCGGTCGTGGCACTTCGGGAACTGTACCATTGCGATATCAATGTGACGAAATTGCAGAGTCGGCCGTGGCGGGATCGGACCTGGTAGTGTCTTTTGTACGTCGATTTTGAAGGCCACCGGCAGGAGGAACAATGTCGACACCCCCCGGTCGGACTATTGAATCGAACTTCGTCTTTGCAATGGCCGGGGAGCTACCCGGCTGGGGATCGCCGCGAGGATCACGATATCGAGGGGGACACAGGGAGATACTGCAGATTCGAGCCGATGGAAGGTTGGGGCGACCGGGGAAAGCCACTGGTGAATTGCCCCGGTCGCCGCGTCATGTCTACTCCCTGCTTCCGGCGGCTCGGTCCAGCATGTAAAGACCGTTTCCGGTGGTGCCGATCCGCTGCAGATCGTCGATCATACTCCTGAAGGAGTCCTCTTCTTCCACCTGCTCCGTCACGAACCATTGCAAGAATATGGCGGTGGCGTGATCCCCGACCTCCAGGGCCAGCTCGTAAAGATCGCGGATCAATGCGGATACGTAGCGTTCGTGTTCCAACCCGGCCTCGAATACCTCCAGGGTGGATCCGTACTCGCTCCGCGGAGCCTCGATGGGGCCGAGGACGACCTTTTGTCCGCGCTCGGTCAAATACTCGAAGATCTTCATCGCATGTTCCAATTCCTCTGCGGCCTGACGTTTCATCCAGTGGGCGAAACCGGGGAGGGCGGCCTCTTCGAAATGTGCCGCCATGCCGAGGTATATGTACCCCGAATAGATTTCCTTGGTGATCTGGTCATTCATCTTCTCGAGGAGTTCTGTTTCCATTTTCGACACTCCTTTCACTGGCATTATTCCCGCCCAGCCGGGCGATAATCCTCCTTTTGGGGGGCATCGGGGATTCCCTCGATCGGGGTGCCACGATCGAGGGTTCGCGTCGCGGTAGCCGGGTTGACACCCCAACTTTCGATATATAGAGTTGATGATAACTCAATATCCCAATTGCGATGAAGGGGAGGAGTAGACCGGATAGGTTTCCAGAGAGCCGGGGGCGCTGAGACCCGGCAACCCGAACGGTCGAAATACACCCCGAAGCAGCAGGCTGAAAGGGCAAACCGAGTAAGCTGGGCCGATTCCGCCGTTAGCCGGTGAGGGAGTGCCAGCTCCCAATAGAGTGGATCCCTCGCGGGGTCAAGTCAGGTGGTACCGCGGTCACGAGCCGTCCTGAAAAGGGCGGCTTTTTTGCGTCTTGGAAAGGGGAGATTTGACATGTTACGCGCGGTAAGAGGGGCGATAACTGTGGAGCGTGATGGGGCGGAGGAGGTGCTGGACGCCACCGAAGAGATGCTCTGCCGCGTGGTCGAACTCAACGGGATCGAAGAGGACGCGGTGGTCAGCGTGCTCTTCACGGTGACCCCCGATCTCACCTCCACCTTCCCGGCGGCGGCGGCGCGGAAGATTGGGTGGACTGAGACCCCGCTCATGTGCGCCGGGGAGATACCCGTGCCCGGGGCCCTGCCGCGATGCATCAGACTGCTACTTCACTTTCACACGGAATTGGCCAAGGACGAGATTAGGCACGTGTACATGAAAGAGGCCCGGTCCCTGCGGCCGGATTTGGTTCAAGAGGAGGAATCGAAATGATTGTAGTGATGAGACAGGATGCCGAACAGAGGGATGTCGATCACGTCGTCGACCGCATCCGGAAGGCGGGATTGGACGTACACCTCTCGGAGGGCGTCGAGCACACCATAGTGGGGGTCGTGGGCGATGTGCGCCACATCCGCCCCGAGGACCTGCAGGTACTCCCCAAAGTATTGCGCGTGGGCCGCATAATGCACCCGTTCAAACTGGCGAGCCGGGAGTTTCTCCACCACAGCCAGGGTAAGTTGAACGGAATCTCCAACGGAGGGAGGTACATATCGGGCGTGGCGGGTCCCCGCGGCGGTGAGCGCCGGGGGGAAGGGTAGTCCCTCTTCCGCGCCGGCCAGAGCGAGGGCGTTGATAAATGCGAAGGCGAAGGCGATTCCGCTGCCGGAGACACCGGTGATCGCGTTGAGGGGCTCTTCCCGAACCGCGATGAGGGTTCCCACGCCGCGGAGCAGATCCAGTACCTCCGTCTTCGTCTCAAG
>CAYLPL010000236.1:0-2582 GCA_964385545.1 uncultured Clostridia bacterium
CGGCAAGCTCCATATCGATGTTTTGTTGCCGCAAAGAGGAAAAGAAAACCAGGCGTGTCAGGGCTCCCTCCAGCTCGCGGATGTTTGAGGTGATATGTTGTGCCACGTATCTTAGGATTTCATCGGATATGTTGAGTTTCTCCGTGCTGGCGCGTTTTTGCAGGATGGCGATACGAGTCTCGAGATCGGGAGGTTGGATGTCCGAAATGAGTCCCCACTCGAAACGAGACCGCAGCCTTTCTTCCAAAGTCGGTATCTCCTTCGGCGGGCGGTCACTAGATATCACTATCTGTCGGTTGGCCTCGTGCAGGGCGTTGAAGGTGTGAAAAAACTCTTCTTGGGTCCTTTCCTTACCGGCCAAAAACTGGATGTCGTCCACCAGCAGTACGTCGACGTTGCGGTACCTGTTGCGAAAATTGACGGTTTTCGTATCGCGGATGGAATTGATTAACTCGTTGGCGAAACGCTCAGAGGAGACATACACTACGGAATCTCCGGGATAGTTTTCCATGACCCGGTGGGCGATGGCCTGCATCAGATGTGTCTTCCCCAGCCCGGCTCCCCCGTAAATAAAAAGCGGATTGTAGGCCTTGGCCGGTGCCTGGGCCACCGCGAGACTGGCGGCATGGGCCAGGCGGTTGCCGCCTCCGACCACGAAATTAGCGAAGGTATATCTTGGATTGAGTACACTCGAAGCGGTGGCTTGTGGCTTCTTGCGGTTATCGGATTCTCGGGATGGCGCGGCCTTCGCCTTGGCGTGCTGTAATAGATCCTCTTCCCGTTCATCGGAGATTTCGTCGGGTTCTTCGGTGACGATGAGGTCCAGGCGGGCCGTATCTCCCACGATTTCTGAAAGCGCATCTTCGAGGGAACTGGCATAGTTTTCCTGTACCCAGGTGCGTGCGAATTCGTGGGGAACCGCGACAGTGAGCTGACCTCGGTTCAAATCCAATCCCACCGCGCGAGAGTTGCGTAGCCAGGTTTCGAAGCTCGGTCGCAGAACTTCTTGCCTGACGCGGTCGAGGGCCTCCTGCCAGATCTGATGTGCGTCCTGTGACATGGGCGATTCCTCCATAACCGGTGACGGAACGATGTTGTCCGAGCCGGGATCGTGATCTACGACAACGGAGCCGGTCCGCTCGAAGCCGGTACCGGCTCTTCGGATGAACTATCGGTCGAGTTTCGGCCGAATTTTAGCGATGTTCTACTATGTTACGAGCTCCCTTGCTTTCGAAACAAGCATCACCCGGCCGAAAGGCGGCCGCTCTTCGATGGGACGAGGCCGCGAGGCGAGACTATCGATCACGGTCAAAAAAGCCTACGGGAAGAAGATCCGTTCTCCGTAGGCACGGGTTCCACGAAGGCACGAGCAAAAAGATGACTCGCCTTAGATTGATTCTAGGTTGCGGTGCGAGTTTCCTCTCGGATCGAAGACGAAATGTGTCCGCGCAAAGATGTAAAATAATGGCGGAGGTGATGGGGCGCTGCGGCGATCGAAGCGTTGACATCCCATCGTTACAGCGCATATAATTTCCATTGTCTGCGCGGGGATACCCGCGTGCAATTTTTGGGGCCCGTCGGCCGGCAGGTCGCGGGCCTAAGTCACCTTAATCGAAAGAACCAACCGGGAGGTTGCGGTTATGAAACGAACATTCAATCCCAGTAACAGGCGGGCAGCCCGAAGACACGGCTTCCGTCACCGCATGAGTTCAAAAGCGGGCAGGCGTGTCATCAAGAGACGTCGACAGAAGGGTCGTCGACGCGTCGTATAATCGTCGTGGGGAGTGAGTCCACCTTGAAGGCGCAGAGATTGCCCGGGGGTTCGGCGTTCGCACGCGTCTTCGAAGAGGGGCATTCTGTTGCGACAGGCTGCCTGGTCCTCTACATTAGCCCCTCGGAGGAAGAGGGAGCGCGGGTCGGTTTTGCCGTAGGGAAACGCTTGGGCGGAGCGGTGGTTAGAAACCGCATCCGGCGGCGTATGCGCGAGGCCTTCCGACGCCTGGCGGGATCCATTTCCGGGGCGGACCTGGTGTTCGTCGCCCGGGGACGTATCGTCGATGCTTCTCAACGACAGATCCAGCGAGAGATGAAAGAGCTACTGCTTGGCACGAAGAAACGCGCGGGGTGTCGGGAAGGCTTTTTTCGCGTTACTGTGGAATCTGGGGAGTTGTGACGGCCGTGGGACGACGGATCGCTTTATTCTTGATAGATGCGTATCGCGAATACGTATCGCCCCTCTTAGGTGCGAGTTGCCGCTTCCAGCCGACGTGCTCGGAGTATGCCAGGACGGCCGTTAATAAATTTGGTGTGTTCAAAGGGGGATATCTCGCCGTTAGAAGAGTCTTGAGGTGCAATCCCTTCGGCGGCTACGGATACGACCCCGTACCCGGGGAGGATCCCCATAAGAGCACCGCAAGATAGAGAAATGTCGGGGCGGTCCGCCTCGCGCGGACCGACTCCCGAGGGGGGCGTGACGAAAAAGCATGTGGCAAGCTGCAGTGCAATTCATCCGCGACGGCATAGTGTTCTTCGGCGAATTGACGGGAAACTACGGCGTGGGGATCATCATGCTCACGATACTC
>CAYLPL010000237.1:0-2548 GCA_964385545.1 uncultured Clostridia bacterium
TGTTTCAGGAATTCGCACAATAGTCCCATATCGTCGATATCCCCCGCCCATCCGAGGGCGTTTATGCAATTGCGCTGCAGAACGCGGCGGCCGCGCCACGACGCCGCCTTTCCTCCCCAGGCGCCGTCGTAGGTGGTCTCCGAGGCGGTAAGTACGGTGCGCGGATCCGGGTTTTGGTCCCTGGCCGTGCCCGAAAAAGGCGTCGACAGACCGTCGCCGAAATCGTTCAGCGGGCAGGCGTCGCTGCATTCATCGCAACCGTAGAGGCACCCGCCCAAGCGACGGGCGAGATCATCTGGCAAAAAGCCCCGTTTTTGGCTCACGTAGGAGAGGCAGCGGAGGGAATTCACCATCCCCGGCGCGGTCAAGGCCCCGCTCGGGCAGGCGGCCAGGCACAGATCACATCCCTCGCATGCGGGATGGAAACCATCGGTAACCCCGACGAGGCGCCGGGTGCTGGGCACCTCTTCGGTCAGAGCGAGGCCCAAGAAGACCTTCGACCCCAGCCCGGGAACTATCAGGGAAGCATTCTTGCCGAGCTGTCCCAGCCCCATGGCCAAGCCGAGGGCCCTCTCCTCCAGGGGACCCGAATCTACCTGGATGACTGCCCTTCGCCCGGCCTCCTCTCCCAACTCCCGCGCGACCAGGGCCCGCAAAAGCGGCGGGATAATCCTGTGGTAGTCGGGGCCCCAGCTGCTTTGGGAGAGGATGAACGGCCCGGGATGGAAGCGGGGCGAACCGAAGGGCACGGCTACCATGAAGACACCGCGACATTGCACCATCGTTGTGCGCACATCCCACCTCCGCGGCCCATCTTCCGGCACGAAGGGTGTCGGCACATCGCGGCGAAATCGCCCGAGACCGGCATGTTCGGCCACTCGACGCGGCCCAGGCGCCGCACCCGCGACCCACCGCATGTCAAAGTTCGGCTGCAGCAAACTCCTCAGGGACAAACTACACCCCTCCGGGTTCCACGAGGGAGACGAGCTCTACGCTGTTGGTCTGGGGGAACATATCCACCGGGGTCACCCTTTTTGGCTCCCAGTCAAAGCGCTCCAGGTAGCGGAGATCCCGGGCCCAAGTACCGTAATGGCAGGAAATGTAGACCAAACGACGGGCCCCGGAGCTCGCCACGAGGTCCAAGAGATCCCGGGAACAGCCACAGCGGGGCGGATCCACCACCACCACGTCCGGTCGGGTGCCCGCGGACAGGGTTTCGCGAAGGCCTTCGGCGGCATCGGCGTTGACGTGGACCACCGAGTCGAAACCGTTCATCGCGGCATTGTTGCGGGCATCTGCCACGGCCGTACCGTCCAGTTCCACCCCGATGACGAATGCCCCGCCCTGTGCCAGCCGTAAGGTGAGCAACCCTATGCCACTGAACAACTCCAAAACCGTGTCTTTCGGACCGACATCCGCAAGCTGTACCGCCCGATCGTACACCGTCGAGGCGGCCCTGGGATTGATCTGGGAGAATACCCCGGCCGAGGCGCGAAGGCGGAGATCACCGTCGCGAAACTCCAGGTGGTCTCGACCCGCCAGGGGAAGACTGAGCACGCCCGATGGGCCCCGGCGGGCACCCTCGGGAAGAACTACCTGACGCACCACCCCGGCCAGGTTCGGGACTTGCTCCATCAGGGCCCCGGCTATGTGGCCCCCGGCATCCCACGATCCCGTACCCGTGCCGAAAAGGAGCAGGGACTCGTCCTCCGCCACGCCGATGGAAATCCCCTCCCAGGCCGGGCCCCTTGCGCTACCCGGCTGGGAAAAGACCTCGCCCAGCACACCCAGCAGCCTGTTGCCCGTTTCCGTTTGGACCTCGCAGCGCGAAACGGCCACCAGACCATCCCCGTCGCGCCGATGAAAACAGGGAGTCAGGGCGCCACGAGCGTCGACTTTGGTCGCGAAGCGGGTTCGGTGGCGGTAACCGTAAACTTCACCCGGGGTCAGGATAGACTCTACCCTGGCATCGTCTCCCTGGGCTATGCGTCGCAAGGCCGCCTCCACCCAGCTACGCTTGAAGCGCGCCTCGGCCACATGGCTGATGTGTTGCAGCTGACAACCCCCGCAGGTGCCGTAAAGGGCACAACGCGGTTCGGTTCTAAGCCGCGAGTATTCCTCGAACGCCGCCACACGGGCGCGCCCGAAGGAGGATCCGACCGACGTGAGGTTCACCGACACTCGATCGCCGGGTACGGCGCCCTCGACGAATATTACGTAATCCCGGTAACGCCCCACCCCGTCCCCCGAGGTGCCCAGGTCTTCGATCTCGACCTCGACGGCATCGCCAACCTCCACCGGCGGTCTCAAGACCCTTCCATCCTCTCGCGCGGATCGGTGCGAGTTCGCCAAAGGAAGAACACCGCCAAAGCCAAAAAGAAGGGTGTGGCAAGATGGGTCAGGGTAAAGAATCCGAACCCCAAGCTCTCGTTTACGTATCCCCAGGCATAAAGAGGATTAGTCCTGACCGTCTCTTCGACCACCGCCCGCAACACGGAGTACCAGAAAAACCACGACCAAAACTGATAACCCGCCGGTGGTTGGTATC
>CAYLPL010000238.1:0-2548 GCA_964385545.1 uncultured Clostridia bacterium
CGGATCCTTGCCGCACACTCCCATCCTGGTGCAGGCTCTGCCGCCCGCCACCTGTTCACATTGGAAACAAAACATATGATCTAAGCTCAATTGCATCCTCCCTCTCTGCCGCATGAAACTCAAAACGATACGATGACCGTCCTCTCGATCTCCCAAGATGGTTGCCTTCAGCTCCCGGGCCTACCCCGCGGACCCCCGTAAGGATCAATCCTCGGCCGGGGAATACCCGGCAGCCGCGAGGTCCAGGGCGGGAATCCGCCCCATTCCCCTTGTCTTCGTAGGCCGAGTTCACCGCCCAGTCGCAATCCATTATAATTGGGGGCGCGGTGCAGATCGGTAACCTATGTTACGAAAGAGGGGGATCCCCTTGGAGCCTAAGTTGAGGGAAGACCTGTCACGTACGGACCTTTTCTCCGCCTGTGATCCCGAGGGTATTCGGAGGATCACCGACGGCCTGCGCTACCGGATAGCCCAATACGAAAGGGGAACCCCGGTGGCCGTAGAGGGCTCCCCCTGCAGGCACCTGGGCGTGATACTGGAGGGGGCCGTGGATATCCAGAAGATACTGGGATCCGGACGGCCCATAACCGTAGATCGGCTCCCCGAGGGCAGCGTATTCGGCGAGGCCCTGTTGTTTCCCTCGCACAAAAGATACGTGGCGACCATCACCGCAGCGGTTCCGTCCACCATCATGTACATATCCTCCGAAGAGATAGCGCGGCTTTGCCGTGAGGAACCCGGATTCCTGGAGCGATTCCTCGCCCTGATGTCCGAGAAGATGCTGATGCTCAACCGCCGCATAAGGGAACTGTCCTACGCTACCATACGCCACAAGGTGGCCGCCCGGCTGCTGGAAGAATCGATGCGCCAGCATAGCCATGTCGTGGATCTCGGGGTAAGTCGCAGGGAGATGGCCGAGGACATGGCAATACCGCGTCCCTCGCTTTCACGAGAGCTGGCCCGGATGCGCGACGCGGGATTGCTCTCCTTTTGTGGCAGCCGCGTCACCATCCTCGACCCCGAAGGCCTGGAAGACATCCTTTTCTCTTGAGGCTACCGATCGGAGATCCGGGCCGCGATCTCCTCAGCCATTCGGTCCAGGTCTTCCCGCGATGTCATCTCCCCGTCCCAGTGAAAGACGACGCCGTCCTGCGGAAAGCGGGGAAAGAGGTGGATGTGCAGATGGTCGACGGTTTGACCGGCATCTCGCCCGTTGGACTGCAAGACGTTCAACCCGGTGCAGCCCGACACCTCGCGGATGGCCCGGGCTATGTCCGGCACGACGGCGAAAAGGGCCGCCGCCTCGTCATCTTCCAACTCGAAGATGTCCCGCACGTGGCGTTTGGGCATCACCAACACCTTGTATCCCGAGGGCTGCACTATGTCCATAGCGGCGTACACCCGCTCATCCTGGTAGACCACGCTGGCGGGCGCACGGCCGGACATCATGTCACAAAAAACGCAACTCACCATATCCCTCCCGGGTCATCGGCCCCGCATCGAGATCATTCGGAAGAATTTTCGTCTCCCGCCACCGCTTCTTCCTTCTCCGGACTCGCCGGGGCGCAATCCTCGATGGCACATCGGAGCAATTCGTCGGCGATGGATTCGAGAAAACTTCGCCAGTACAGGGCATCGAGCCACTCCCCGGGTATACCCCGGACACCGTAGAAGGCACCGGCCAGCTGTCCGAAGATGGCTGCGGTGGTGTCGGCATCGTGACCCAGATTCGCGGCCCTCAGGCATCCGGCGCGAAAATCGTGGGTCCCGTGAAAACACCACAATGCCGCCTCCAGCGATTCCACCACGTATCCCCCACCCCGGATCTCCGAGGACCCCTTCTCTCTGAAAGAGCCCCTCGCCACCCGGTCCACGGCGGGGGCCAGGGGATGCTCATCAAAGAGACCGGGTAACGGGGAATACCGCGGCGCCAGCAGGGCATCCTTGCAGGCTCCGGAGAGGGCCCCGACGATTAATCCCGCCATGTAGCGGCAGGCATCCACCGCCTCGCGGGCGCCGTGGGTCACCAGGGAACTCTCGGCGGCGCGGCGGATCGCAAGATCCGGGTCCTTGGCGAAGCGAAGCGCCACCGGTGCCAACCGCATCAACGAGCCGTTTCCCGCCGCCTCGGGATCGGTGGAACCGGCACGCGGTTCCCCGTCGCGCTCGAATCGCTCCAGGGCGGAACGCACGGTGTTCCCCACATCGAAGGCGACGCCGGTGGGACTCATGTAGCCCTGGCGATACCAGCGCAGGTATCTTTTCGCCTGGTCTCGCAGATCAAAACCCCGCTCCACCAGGCTGACGGCGAGGCACAGGGCCATCGCGGTGTCGTCGGTCCAATATCCCGGAGGCAAATCGTGGACACCTCCGCCGACCATGTCGGAAACTGGAGTGAAGGAACCCGGCTCGGCGAACTCGAGCGGCGCCCCCAGGGCATCCCCGGTGGCCAACCCCAGGATACTCCCGCGATACCTATCGGATAGACTCAACGGCATCCTCCCTCCGACCGCGGCTTGCCGCGCAAAAGCTACATCCTTGCAAATTA
>CAYLPL010000239.1:0-2540 GCA_964385545.1 uncultured Clostridia bacterium
CCATCTGCGAGAACTCATGGAGTGCATGGGACTTCGGCCCAATCGGTCGCTAGGGCAGAATTTTCTCATTAATCCCGGCGTCGTTCGGGCGAGAGTCGAAGCGGGGGGAAACGCCGAAGTGGCCATCGATATCGGGGCGGGCCCGGGAATCTTGACCCTTCCCCTTTCCGGGAACTACCCGCGGGTGATCGCGGTCGAGATGGACGCAAAAATGGCAGCCCTCTTGAGCAAGGTGGTCGGCGATAGACCGGGGGTCGACATCGTCAAAGAAGACGCCCGTACCATAGACTGGTGTACCGTATTAGAGGAACTGGAGGTATCGGAAGCGCCGGTGATCTTCGGCAATCTTCCCTATTATGCGGCCGCGCCCATACTTACCCATTTCCTGGGGTCCGGTATCCAATGGCGGCGGGCAGTATTGATGTTTCAGCGCGAGGTCGCCCAAAGACTCGCCGCCGAGCCGGCGGACCCCGCCTACGGGATCCTCACGTTGGCGGTTCGATACTATGCTGACGTGGAAATGCTCCGTCGTGTCAGTCCCGGTTCCTTTTTCCCCCCGCCCGAGATTACTTCGGCAGTCGTGTCCCTCCAACCGAGGGCAACATCCCCCGGTGCGCATTTCGAGGACTTCATCTTGATGGTTAGGGCGGGTTTGGGTCAAAGGAGGAAGACGGTCCGAAATGCTTTGATTGGTTCCCCGGATCTCGATCTAAAACGGGATGCAGTCGATTTTCTGTTGGAAGAATCGGGGGTGGATCCACGGGCTCGCGCAGAAACGCTGGGACTTGAGACCTTCGAGATAATGGCCTCCACCATGCGTGCCTGGGGGCTTCAAAGTGGTGGGTCGAGACGGTCGGGGGATGATTGTTGATGACGAGTTTGCGACCTATGTTACCGGGACACATGGTGCTATAATACTGGAGTAGATTGAAGAGAATGACTTGGAAGGAGATCGCACGTTGGATGGTCCGGCGCTGAATGTGGATCTAACTGATCCGGTCGACGCGGGTATGTTCGTCAGTCCCACGCACGGACGCGTGAGCTTCGACGACATGTTCCTGCGGATCATCTCCTTCATGGAAGAGGATCCCAAGGCCGATTATCGCATAATAGTGGGAACGGATTCCCACCTGGGGAACCGCATCTGTTTTGTGACCGCCGTAATAGTGCACCGGACTGGCAAGGGCGCGCGCTACTATTATCAGCGTCAATACCATCGCAAGATGAGCAGCCTGAGGCAAAAGATCTTCTACGAGACATCCCTGAGCTTGCAGGTTGCCGGTCTCATGGCCGGGCGTTTGGCCGAGAATGGTCACGCGGAAATGAATGTAGAGATACATCTGGACGTCGGCCAGGGAGGTAGGACGCGCGAGATGATCCGGGAAGTCGTCGGAATGGTTACCGGCAGCGGTTTCGATGCCAAGATTAAGCCGGACTCCTATGGAGCATCTAACGTCGCGGATCGACATACAAAATAGCACACGAGCATCGAGGTTTCCCGATTCCGTCTACGCTTACACCCCTTCCAGGCATTACCGATACAGGGCCTCTCTTAATCGATCCGCCTTCCGTCCGGACCGAAGTGGAGGGTTTCTACTTGCGGGGCTTCGTCGGCGAGAAGCCGAGCCGGCAGATGTCCTTCTCCCTCCATTACCGTGCTCAGTGTTGGCGTTGTCTTAGGATCGGAGGGGACGAAGATGCTGCAGCAGTCCTCGTGGGGTTGTATGGACGTCTCGTAGGTACCGATGTAGCGGGCCCGTTGCATTATTTCCTGTTTGTCCATACCTATCAGCGGTCGCAATACCGGGATGTTAGCCGCTTCATCGATGGCCACCAGGTTCTCCAGGGTTTGACTCGCCACCTGTCCCAGGCTTTCGCCGGTCACGAGGACCGGTATGTCCCGGGCACGGGCCACGGCGGACGCCCATCGCAGCATTATGCGCCTCATTATCGTGAGATGGAGCCGACGAGGAGTATGCTCGCGCAGCGCCACTGCCGCTTCGGTGAAATGGCAAAGATGCAAGGTAAAGCCCACTCCCCAGGGGGCCAAGATGGAGGCCAACTCTTCCACTTTCCGTCGCGCCCTCGGCCCCGTAAAGGGCGGCGTGTGGAAATGGAGGGCTTCTACCCGCAGCCCCCGTTTCATCATCTGCCAACCTGCCACCGGGCTGTCTATTCCTCCCGACATAAGCAGTAGTCCGTGTCCAGAGGAACCGACGGGCAATCCCCCGGGTCCCGGAATCACCCTCCCAAGAACGAATGCCGTGTCGGAACGGATTTCCACGGCCAAACGGATATCGGGGTCATGAACGTCGACACTCAGGTTCTCGACCTCTTCGAGAAGCACTGCTCCGAGCCAGCTATTGATTTCCGGGGAAGTCCGTCCGTAATTCTTATTCGCTCGACGAGCCTCCACCTTGAACGTCGGCTTGGCCCCGGCGGGAAGGTCGTCGAGTAATTCCCTCATGGTGCTCGTGGCCGCAGCTTCGATGGCGGAATCCTCCAGGGGAACAGCTTTGACCGGACTGATCGATACGACG
>CAYLPL010000240.1:0-2500 GCA_964385545.1 uncultured Clostridia bacterium
CTCGACGCCGGGACCGGACATGAGCCTGGCGCGGTGGGCAAGACGGGGATCGCGCCGATCACCCTCCGAGAGGTCTTCTAGGTGCAAAAGCACCTGCCCCGTATCCCGCCTCTTTTGAGCGATGGCGCGCGACAGCCTATCTCGAGCGAGCATGTTTATTTCCCGACCCGAGGACAATCCCCACCGCTTCAATAGCGGAGTCAGGAAGTCCCTGTCCTCCCCGTCGGTGATTCGAACCCTATCCAGTATCCTGGCGTCCATGTACCAGGTTCGCGATACGTCCGGCCCGGGACCTAGCGGATAAAACTGGACGAATTCCATATCGCGCAGAGAACATCCCGCGCAGAATCCGAGGAGGTAGCCGTCCCCGGTAAGGCCCCGGGGATTATCAGTATGGGAGAAGGTCCAGGATCCACCGCCGGTGGCCAGCACCGTGGCGGCCGCCCGAAAAGTCTTCTTCTCCCCGGACTTGTCCTCACCCAGGGCACCTGTGACCGGCCCGCCGAACCCTTCCCCGAGCAACGCCGTTATTCGAACCCCGCGATGGATTTTGACTCCGAGCCGCTCACACCACCGAAGAAGGGGCATGGTCATCGCGGTTCCCTTTACCAGTTTCCCCAGGTTTTCGCCGGCCAAAGCGGCTCCCCCGCGCACATAATCGAGGGCCACTCCCCGATCCTCCAGCCAATCCAGCGCTTCGGCACCCTCGAAGGCCAGGGTGGAAACCAAGTGCGAATCATTTATTCCCCGTCCCGTTTCCACGGTTAGGTCGTGGTGACGATCGGGTTCGTAACCTCCCACCGCCGCAGTAAAGCCTCCCCCGGCATAGGCGGTACAGGAGAGTAAGCCCGGCGGACCTTTGCTTACCATGACGACCTCGGCGCCGGATTCAGCAGCTTTGAGAGCGGACACCATGGCGGCTCCGCCTCCGCCGATGACCAATACGTCAGACGTAATGACATCCTTCATCAGTTACCATCTCACTTCCGCGACGGGCGGATCCCGGTAGTTCCCGGGGTCCGCCCGCCTTCTTCGCGTCGGTGGAGTTTCCCTATGGATTCAGGAGGTTTCTTCAGAACCTCCGTAATGTTTCCGGACGATGTCGAGTAGACCCATCGCCTCCAACCTATCGTAGGGCAAGGCGGCGGTGGCCACGGCGATCCCGGGCAGACGGCCGATCTCTATCGCGCCACGGATGGTGCAACGATTGCGCACTTCGTCGAACTCGTAACCCATCAGCGCGGCCATCCGGCGGAGGGCACAATCGGTAGCTTCATTTATGGTCGCCCCCGAACCGATGAAACCGACCGGCAGTGTCGGCTCCTCAAGGGTGAATCCTAGTCTTTGGGAAAGGTGTCTCGCTCTATCCCGTTCCCCCTCACTCAAAGGCCGTGCCTCCGGAGGGACTGCTTCGGGGCGCGCTAGCAGCAGGGGACCCTCGAGCCGCAATCCCGAGAGGACTTCCACGCCCAGGGTCACCTCGGCGCTTACGTCTGTGGTGTGACCCGCGATCTCACCATCTCCTTGCATGGCGTGGACGTCGCCGACGTATATTCCCGCGCCCTCCACCTTCGCCGGCACGATGAGAAGGCTGCCCTCGGTCACATCGTTTACGTCCATGTGACCGTCGGTGCGTCCCTCCAGTTGCTCTTCCGTCAGCGCATAATCGTGACCCGCGCCCACGAGGAAACCGCCGAAATCTCCGGCATTATGAGAGGAGGGTATGGGTACCGAGGGACAGGATCCGATGTTCCCGACCATGGGGCGTACCGGGCTGACGATCCCCGGCATATCCGCCTTCGCCAACAGGTTAGTCGAGTACTGCAAAGACTCCCGGGGTAGCGCACTGAAGGCGGATGGAGCGCGTGCTATCTCTTCGGCGACTTCTTCGGATACGGTAACCCCAACGCTATGATCTTCGTCGAACATCATGGTGTAACCGTTGACCAACCTAAAGGACGCGACCGGTGTATCACAATCGCGGCATCTCACGGCATCGGGTCCCGTGCCCTCGATATAGGTCTCGGGATTGACCTTTCCACAACCGGGACACTTGGGGGCCACGAAGGGATCATCCACAAAACTACCTTCCACGGGAGAATCTGTGCCGGAGGTGGTCGCGGTAGAAGTTATCCGAACCCTCCTTATCTCGAGGGCGACGGCATCTCCAACCTCGACTCCCTCCACCGCGATCGGTCGGGTTACCTCGTGTCCACTGGCGTAATCGGGCGTTATCATCGGTCCCCAGCAACCGGGACTGGTCCGGGCGACGATCGTTCCACCGTCGGCCACCGGTCCCAGCATCTCCTCCGAAGGATCTAATATCCAGGACATGGCAGTGGTTTGTACCAGTCTCGATGTCATGTTTTTGCTCTCCTTTCGACGGGACAATCTCCACGAAATAAGCGATCATTCGCTGCCATCCGGAAGATGGACGGGACTACCATAGGTATTCGATGTATTCCGGGCAAATCCCGCCGTGGTTTTGGTTCAGAAATGA
>CAYLPL010000241.1:0-2484 GCA_964385545.1 uncultured Clostridia bacterium
TGCAGTGATATCCATGAGTGTCATGGGTGTGCTGCTCTTTGTCCTCGGTCCCTCGGTGGTGCACCTTTATACTAATGATCCCGAAGTGATACGCCTGGGCGGTACCGCCCTCCGGATACTGGCCCTGGCGCAGCCGTTTTGCGCCCTCAGTTTCACCATGGCCGGGGGGTTGCGCGGCGCCGGAGATACCCGTTTCGTAATGATAAGTACCGCGGCGGGTATCTGGGTAGTACGCCTGGTGTTGGCGTACGTGTTCGGAATAGTAATGGGATGGGGAGTACCCGGCGCCTGGATGGGCATGGTGGCCGACCAGGTCGTCCGTTCCGGTCTCACTCGTCTGCGCTTCGCCCGCGGCGCGTGGAAGCATCTCAAGGTCTAACCCCGCTCCCGGCAGGCTATTCTTCCCGAGACGGCCAAGCGAATTGAAAAGGGAGTTCGATGGAAGAAGTGGCACCCCAGAGAGGAGTATCCATGCCCGACATAGTTATCGAGAATGCAAACATCGTCGACGGCCTGGGCAATCCCGGATTCCCGGGCGGCATAGGAATAACCGACGGCAGGATCTCGGAGATTTGGCGCGCGAAGGTACCCAGCTTCTCCGCATCTTCAGTGGAGATCATTGATGCCGAGGGGCAAACGGTCTGCCCTGGATTCATCGACATCCATACTCACGCTGATTGGGGCATCCTGGATTACCCCGCCGCGGGCTCCTCGCTCTTGATGGGGGTGACCACCGAGGTGGGGGGCAACTGCGGAACCAGCCTGGCACCGGGATCCTCTGCCCTCATGGAGTACCTGCGGGGGCTCGGTCACGATTCGGGCGATGCGATTCCCCGGGTCGGCGATTATCTCCATCGAGTGGAGGCTGCCAAACCGGGAAACAATCAGGCACTTTTCGTCGGTCAGGGAGCAATCCGGGCCGCCGTGATGGGAAACCGTACCGACTTCCCCGACCCAAAGGAAATGGATCTTATGATCGAGATCCTGCGGGGGGCCATGCGCGAAGGCGCCTTCGGCATGAGCACCGGCCGTGCCTACGTACCCGGGTGTCATGCCGGTTTCTCCGAAATACTGGCTCTCACCGAAGAATTGGGGAGACACCGCGGTCTTTATTCGTGCCACCTGGCCGATCAGTGGGCGAACATTCACCGCGCGGTTCGCGAGGTCTTGGAACTGGGTATCCGCTGCGAGACGCCGGTACAAATATCCCACATAAAGGTCGTTGGCAAGGATAACTGGGGGCGTATGGATGAGGTCCTGGCACAGATGGAGGACGGCCTCGACATGGGGGTGGACGTCGCCGGCGATCTCTACCCCTACGAGTATTCGGCCGTGGCTCAGCTTCGCGACAGGCTCCCGCGGAGTTTAAAAGACAAAGATGACGCGGAGCTTTTGGACCTGTTGGGCACCGATGCCGGGGCTGACCGCATAAGGAGGGGCTGGGAGGAGAATCCGAACTACGCCACCGCCAGACTTCCCGGGCTGGGCGTGGTGTGGTGCGCACTAACCGATCACATGCGGGGAAAGGACCTGGGAGAAATCGCCACCGGATTGAAGACCGACCTGGCGGGGGCCGTCGCTCATCTGCTCATCGAAAACGAGCTGAGGGTTAAAGTAGCGGGCATAATGGCGGCCGAGGACCTGCGAACCGCGTTGTGCCATCCACTGATCGCCATTGGAAGCGATTCCACAGTTAGAGACCCTGCAGAAGATGCGGAGATCGAACCGAGTCGTTCTTCCATCCATCCCCGCGAGTACGGAACCTTCCCCCGCGTCCTGGGCAGGTACGTGCGGGATGAGGGCCTCCTGACCCTCGAAGAGGCGGTGTTCAAGATGACCGGACTGCCAGCGGAACGTCTGGAATTGTCCGAGCGTGGTTCTATCGTGCGAGGGCACCGCGCCGACCTGGTGGTTTTCGATCCACAGGTGATCGAGGATCGGGCGGACCTAGATAATCCGGCCGCACCTCCGGTGGGCATATCCCGGGTCTTCGTGGGAGGGAAACTGGCGGTATCGGAAGGCGAGATGACCGGCCAAAGAAACGGGGCGGCACTACGCGATCTGCAGGGTAGAACGATATACGGCTGAGGATCGAAACTATCTCAAGAGCCCGGAAGCTGGCGCCAGCCGGCACGCATCCGGCGAAGGGGTTGAAGGATTGGGTTACGTTCGAGCGGTAAAGCCGCGCCCACCGCAAGGTGATGGCGCCGCAATGCAAAGGCAGGTCATGCGCCTGGCCTGGCCCGTAATGGCGGAGCAAATCCTGGCCACGGTAACCCAGATGGTCGATGTCGCCATGGTCGGGCGTCTCGGTGCCGCCTCCATCGCCGCGGTGGGAATCAGCCTGCAGCCCTTAATGCTGGCCTTCTCGCTTTTTGCCGCCCTATCGGTCGGGACAACGGCAGTTGTCGCCCGGGCCGTCGGTGCTGGAGATCCCAAAGAGGCTTCCAGGGCGCTTCGACAATCGCTTTTTATCGGCACCCT